>JAFLRO010000005.1 GCA_022511425.1 Acetatifactor sp. | reverse complement strand
ATATACAATTCTACCTCCAATTAAATATCTATACATCTGCTTTTTCCTCCTTTCTTGTTTTTTGGTTTAACCCATGATATTATTATATCATTGATCTTTTATCAGTCAACGGATTTCCTGTAACACACTTTTTATATGGTTATGATGGAGTGAGATTACTGCTTTGGGGAAATAAGTTATGTCACTTATGAAGTAGGAACTTAGTTATGTTAGTTAGAATAGCAATCGTAGAAGACGAAGAACAACTGCATAATTATTACCGGAAAATACTTGAAGCATGGGGAGAAGCAAACGGTGTTCGACTTAGCCTGACATATGTCAGAAGTTCAGAGGAATTTCTGTTTAAATACGACAAGCAGAATATTTTTGATATTATTTTCCTCGATGTCTGGATGAATGATATGAATGGCATGGAACTGGCACGTGAGATTAGAAAATTTGATCAGAATGTGCAGGTCGTGTTTCTCACCGGAAATCCGGAGTATGTATTTGAAGGATATGAGATAGGCGCGGTCAGATATTTAGTAAAGCCTATTGACGAGAGCAAGTTGACACAAGCATTGGATGCATGTATGGAGAAAATCCGGGAACATGCGGAGGATTATCTGACAATCAGATATCTTGGCGAGAATCTGAAGCTTTCAAGGAACGAGATCATGTATGTGAAGGTGGAGGGGCATTATCTTCAAATGCAGACAGTAAGCAAACGTTATGAATGGAAGGCTAGCCTCAAGGAAATGCTCGTAAAGCTTGATTCTGACAGATTTGTTATGGCGAACCGTTCGGTTGTGGTGAATCTTGAATATGTCAATAAAATCACTCGTGAGGACTGTATCCTTGAAAATGGGGAAGCGGTACCGGTCAGTCGTGGCGCTTATGGGAGACTGAACGATGCTTTCATGAAATATTTTTTTAAAGGATGATATAGAAGTGATGGACCGGAATCAGGAGGCATGGAATGTTTCATTTTCGCGATAAAAAGTATTTGAATTATCAGGTTCAGGTCATGTCCAGACAGGTTGAGGAAGTCAATGGGATATATATGACAATGCGCGGTTGGCGCCATGACTATCATAATCATCTCCAGAAACTTAAGGCTCATCTTGCGATGGGACAGATTCAGGAAGCTGAAAAATACCTGAATGAACTTGAGGCAGATCTGGATGGTATTAAAGTGAAATACACTACTGGCAATATCAGTTTGGATGCAATCCTAAATAGTAAGCTGAGTGTAGCGGAAAAAGAAAAGATTCATATTAATTGCAAGGCAGAAGTGGGAGAGAATCTGGCGATCGCAGATATTGATCTGTGTGTCATTATGGGCAATCTGATCGACAATGCGGTGGAATCCTGCCGGAAGATGCCAAAGGATGCGGAGCGGTTCCTGCGGATCTATTTGTGTATCCGAAAACAGCAGTTGTACATTGCTGTGACAAATTCTACCGGCGAAGTGATCAGGAAGCTGGATGCTGAGTACATCTCGAATAAGCGCGGTGATCATGGACATGGTTTAAAGCGAATTGATATTGTCGTTGATAAATATAAGGGATATATCAGACGGGCCAATGAGCCGGGGGTGTTCTCCACTGAGATCATGCTGCCGCTGTGACAGGGCGCTGTAAACAATATAGATCATCGCAAAAATATATGTAATCGCAAAAGATATCTGTCATTATCAGAAGGATATGTCAGTACTGGTCTGAATGAAGCACCTCTGAATGAGGCCTTCTTGAATTCACCTGAATGAAGCCGAATAAATGAAGCAGAGTGTAAAAAGTAACAAGTTCGTGCACGAAAAATAACAATTCGTGCACATTTTCTTTTTTCAGGATAAGATATGTTAATATTATCGGTGTAAGTTGGCATTCTGTATTAGGAATAGGGTACGATATATTACGTATGTAACAGGAGAGGACATATGAGAGAAAAAGAAAAGAAATACACATTGTTCAACAATGTACGGTATGTGTACCGGACTTTGTACGAAGTATGTCCAAAGATGAGGCTGGGAGTATACGGCACCGTTTTTTTTAATCTTGTAGGGCGTGTGGTAGGGACGGTCACGCTTGCGGCAGCAGTGGCCAGCATCACGGAAAAAGGAAAAGTGAGCCACTATCTGATGGTTATGGCGGTCATGCTGGCGGTGTACTTTTTCTGCCGTCTTGGTAGTCAATATATCAAGGAATGGAGCGACTATTATTACGAGACAACCCAAAACAGAGAGTTCTTACTTAAGCTGGTGAAAAAGAGTCTTCGTACAGATTATGATAACGTGGAATCACCTGCACAACAGCGCCTTCTGACCCGTGCCACCCATGCCGTGCACATGTACAGACAGGGCGTGAACCTGATGTATATTAACTACCCGTTGATCGTTGCGACTATTCTTGGGATACTTCTTTATTCCCTGACGATTTCGTATTTTGATTGGCGGATCATGGTGATCGTTATCGTCATGTCCATTGTGAGTTCTCTGTTAGAAGCAAGATCCCGTAAATTCAGGGCGGATAACATGGACAATCGGTATAAGATATGGGGTAGGTTCTTTTACCTGAAGCAACAGACGACATCCTTGGTAAATGGTAAGGATATCAGAATTTATAATATGGCGGATTGGTTTCGGTCGGGTTTTGACAGACTCATAGATAGAAACAGGGAATTGACAGTAAGGCATAGCAGGCGTAAGTATGCAGTCGATGTCTCGGATGCTGTCTTTGTTGCGGCAAGGGACATGCTGGCATACGGGATATTAGTTGCCGGGGTGCTTGATGGAAATGTAAGCTTAGCAGAATTTGCGCTTGGATTAGGGGTCGTCAGTGGACTTGCCGAATGGTTCGGAAATATCAGATATCATATCAGTTATCTTCTTGAGGGGAATCTGATGATATGTGAATATCGAAAGATGATGGATGTTCCCGATAAATTCATGCGCAAGGAAGGCATGAGCATTCCTGATGAGTGGAGAAAGAGACTTCCCGATATCGAGTTCAGGAATGTGTTTTTCAGGTATGAGGAGGATGGAGAGGATATCCTGAAAGACATTTCATTCTCCATCAAATCGGGTGAGAAGATTGCTCTGGTGGGCAATAACGGCGCAGGGAAATCGACGCTTGTAAAATTATTGTGTGGCTTATATCATCCCACCGGCGGAGAGATCCTGATCGGCGGTCATTCCATTGAGACACTGAATCTTGATGAATACCATGATCTTTTGGCAACAATCTTTCAGGATATTAACACAATTCCGGTATCTATTGCCGGGAATGTTTCAGGACGCATTGAAGATGAAACGGATATGTCCAGAGTACGGGAATGCCTGATTCGTGCAGATTTATGGAAGGATGTTGAGATTCTTGACCGTAAGGAACGTACGAACTTGACTCAGAGTTTTGACCCTGATGGAATCGAGCTGTCCGGGGGGATGATACAGAAGCTGATGCTTGCCAGATGCCTTTATAAGGACGCTCCCATGTTTGTGCTTGATGAGCCCACAGCTGCGCTGGATCCTATTGCAGAAAGCAACATGTACGAGGAATATAAAAAAGCCACACAGGGCAAATCAGCGCTGTTCATCTCCCATAGACTTGCCAGCACGAAGTTCTGTGATAGGATTCTCTTCATTGAGAAAGGAAGGATCATAGAGACAGGTACTCATAACGAGCTGCTTGAAAAGAAGGGGAAGTACGCTGAGGTTTTTGAAATCCAGAGTCAGTATTACAAAGAAGGAGGGGCAGGAGATGAAGAAGCATAAGAACGGTGAGCAAAACAACAGACCTCCCTTTTTTAAAAGCGTTAAAAAGAATATTGTCACGACTCATAGGCTTTGCCCCTCTTACATTCCGATCAGCATCCTGTTTATGCTCCTTAGACGGTTGCTGCCATTCATATCCATGATTCTGGGAGCCAAAATCGTTGATATGTTAGTGGAAGAAGCAGATATCAAAGAAATCCTCACTGTTGCTGCAATCATGGTTGGGAGCACCATGTTGATCGAATTGACATGGCATGCACTCGGACATTTTATTAATGTGCGCAATGCATTGGTATCGGAGCGGAAGAATCGAGATATCGGGTACAAGGCAATGAGCCTCGACTATGATATTCTTGAGAGAAACAGTACCCTGGATCTGATTGCACAGGCAGATGGCAATACCGATAAAATGGGAGGGATGGGAGGATACCTACATAATTCGCTGAATCTGTTCGGCGCTGTTTTTTCCTGTATTGCTGCAATCATAACGATGGCAGGGCTTCTTGCGGTCACCCCATATCAGGGAGAAGGTGCGGTATTTAGGTTCTTTGCTTCTCCCATTAGCTATTGTGTGCTCCTTGGTCTGCTGATCATAAGTATTTATGTTAACAGTAGGTGTGAGGCGAAGCAGGGGCAGATTCGTTATGACTGCGATCAGATAGAGGTAAGGAGCGGAAGAATTTACTGGTTCTTTTTTAACCTGATCAATAACTATCCAATGGGAAAGGATATCAGGATATTTAAGATGTTCGACATGATCGAGAAGAAGGGGATGGAAGCCCGGGACGACATCGAAGATGCACAGAAGCAGGCCATAAGGAGCCGCATGAAGGTGAGAGTATGGTCGCTTCTTTCACAGAATATATTTATTGTGGTTGTCTATCTGTTCGTGGGGATCAAGGCGATCTACGGCATGATCACTATCGGTGAAGTGACGAAATACATCAGTGCGATCACACTGCTCCAAGCACAAATAGGTTCTGTGTTTGCATTGATGATCGATATCAATACTCAAAACATTTATCTGGAGAGCTACAATGAACTGATGGCTGTAAAGAACGAGAAGTATGACGGTACACTGCCTGTGGAGAAACGTCTTGACAACGAGTATGAGCTGGAGTTTAAGAATGTCAGCTTTCACTATCCGAACAATGACAGGATGGTCTTAAAGAATGTATCGTTTCGGTTAAGGGCCGGACAAAAGGTAGCGATCGTTGGGGCGAACGGAGCCGGTAAGACTACCTTTATCAAGCTTTTGTGCAGGCTCTATGACCCTACGGAGGGCGAGATCCTTCTGAATGGAATTGACATTCGCAAATACGATTATGATGAGTATATTCGCCTCTTTTCAATCGTGTTCCAGGACTACAAGATATTCTCATTCTCTGTGGCGGAAAATGTGGCAGCAGGTCCTGAATTTGACAGGGAGAGGGTTATTAAGAGCCTTCAGGATGCAGGTATTTATGATAGGGTACAGGAGATGAAGAGCGGGATCGACTCGAGACTTTTAAAGGATCAACAGGATGGCGACGAGGAAGGAATCGAGATATCGGGCGGCGAGAAGCAAAAAATAGCACTTGCCAGAGCGCTCTACCGCGATGCACCAATGGTGATACTGGATGAACCCACAAGCGCATTGGATCCTATCGCTGAACAGGATATTTATACGCGGTTCAATGATATGGTGACGGGAAAGACCGCGGTATTCATATCACACCGTATGAGCAGCTGCCGCTTCTGCGATGAGATTGTTGTGTTCGACGAAGGGAAAATTGTGGAACATGGAACCCATGATAAACTCGTAGCAGACGACAAGGGAGTATATCACAGAATGTGGGAAGCTCAGTCACAGTATTATGTATAGGGGGATAAAGAAATATTTGTATTTTGAGGGTAGAGAAACCGTCGAAGAAGTCATGGAAGTTATTCAGAACAGGGTTTCAATTTATGTGAGTGAGAATTATTGATGATGTTTGTTTCAAAACTAGAACTTTCGTAAGCTGAAAATAATGAGATGTAAAGATACGGGATGTTGCATAACCATGAATGTAGCATCTCGTGTTTTATATATGTTGACTGGCAAAAATTACAATAGAAACAGATAGTTGCGTAGAAATTGGTGGACGCAACTGATAATATAGATTATACTTACGAAAAAATGGAGGAGTATTCTATGGTGGGTTACAGATTGTTGGGCATCATCTGTATCATTTTTGCTTTGGCTTTTATTGCTTTCGTAATTTATTTTATTTCTTTAGTGGTCAGAGCGCTTCGAAAGTATATTAATTCCGCAGATGTGCGGTATGAAAAAGTGGAAATAAGAAAGACATTGGCAGAGTTGCTGAAAGAAAACCGAATTCGTTGTAAGATGACGCAGGAGTTTGTTGCTGAGGCGATTGATGTGAGTAGGCAGGCTGTATCTAAATGGGAAAACGGAAGTGCAGATCCAAGTACCTCTAACTTAATTGCTTTAGCGAATCTTTATGGAGTATCGGCAGAGGACTTGTTGAAAAAAGCAGCTTCTAAAAAAGATAAAGCAGCTTTATCATCCGTGAATGAGGAGGAAAATGAAGAATGATCACAGGAGAAAAGAATAGCCTTAAGAAATGGATGATATTGGATGCAACCACAATAAAGCTAATTGCTCTGTTTTTAATGGTATTTGACCATATTCATCAGATGTATGCATCGAACGGAGCACCGTTATGGCTTACTATGTTGGGCAGACCTGTATTTCCCTTGTTCCTGTTTATAGCGGTAGATAGCTTTCGATATACAAGTAATCGTAAAAACTATCTGAAACGGCTTCTGTTTGCAAGTTGGGGAATGACGGTGATAACCACCTTATTGTCAATTCTTGTTCCCAATCCCGATGTTGTACTTATGAATAACGCGTTTAGTACTTTTTTCGTGACAGGATTGTATATACAGTTTTGGGATTGGTTTGTTGAGGGAATAAAGAAGAGAAAAGTGACATTCATTTTAAAAAGTTTTTTGGGATGTATCATACCGGTATTGTGTACAGCTCCGTTGCTCCTTGCAGGCGCTTTGTCTGCAAATGAAAAAATTCCATTTATTTTAATTCGTGTGTTAGTATTTGTATCATTGCTTATTCCAAATATTCTGACAGTTGAAGGCGGATTTCTACTTGTCATTTTAGGTGTGTTGTTTTACATTTTCAGGGAAAAGAGAATAATCCAAATTATAATATTATTCATTATGTCGATGGCGGTGTATGTTCTGAACCGTGGTGGAATTCAATGGTTAATGTGCGGGGCAGCCGTACCAATGCTTTTATATAATGGGGAACGAGGAAAAGGGTTAAAGTCATTTTTTTACATTTTTTATCCTGCACATATCATCATACTATATTTACTTGCTACCATATTTTCCTAATAGGCGGGAATACTATACATTATCGAAGGCATCGCTTTGAGCGGTGTCTTTTATTTTTCCTCAAATTTCACTGAAAAGGGTCTTCTCAAAATCGGTCAACAGAATTACAATGTAATATAGTAAACCGAATCGGTCAACAGGGGTGACGCCATGAATGAAAAGTTCTTTTCTTTACCCATAAAAAAGCAACAGGCGATTATCAACGCCGGGTATCGGGTATTTTCACAGAATTCCTATAAAAACAGTCCCATGAGTGAGATTGCTGATGCGGCGGGAATCAGCAAATCATTACTTTTTCATTATTTTCATAACAAGAAAGAGTTGTATTTGTTTCTTTGGGACAAATGCGCCCAGACAACTATAGAGTTCCTGACAAGATATGGATGCTACGGTCAGAAAGAATTGTTTGAAAGCTTAGAACGAGGAATGCGAGCCAAGATGGAGATTATACAGCTTTACCCGGATATGGGAACATTTACGATTAAAGCCTTTTATGAAAAAGATCCGGAAATCAATGCGGCTATTCAGGAGAGCTATCATAAATACTTTAATCTCAAGGCAGATAAAACACGGTTGAATCTTGATCCTGACCAATTTATTCCCGGTCTTGATGTGGATATGATGTATCAGGAAATGTATTGGGCATCCGAGGGGTATCTCTGGGAAATGGTACAGCGGGGTAATGTGGATATGGACCAAATGGAGAAAGATTTCACAAAGCTGATAGAGTTTTGGAAGAGTATTTATCTTCGTAAGGAGTATGGGCATGGAAGCAATTAAAACAGTCAAGCTGACAAAGTATTACGGAAAATCCAGAGGCATTATTGATTTGAACCTGTCTGTTGAGAAGGGAGAATGCTTTGGCTTTATCGGGCCTAACGGCGCGGGAAAGAGCACAACGATCCGCACCTTGCTAGGGCTTATTTCTCCCACATCGGGCAGTGCATATATTTTTGATAAAGACATTACAAAAGAGAAGGAATCGATTTTAAGTAATGTTGGATATCTTCCCTCCGAGGCGGTGTTTTACTCCGGTATGAAGGTGAAAGATGTGCTGAAGTTTTCTGCTGATATGCGAAAGATGAACTGTACAGAAGAAGCGCGAAAACTCTGTGACCGCCTGCAGTTGGATCCATCCCGTAAGGTAGATGAACTGTCTTTTGGTAATCGGAAAAAGGTGGCGATTGTCAGTGCCCTTCAAAGCCAACCGGAATTACTCATACTTGATGAGCCCACTGGAGGACTTGATCCTCTGATGCAGCGAGAGTTTTTTGATATTATCAGAGAACGGAACAAGAGTGGTGTGACGGTTTTTCTGTCCAGTCATGTATTGTCTGAGATCCAGAGGAATTGTACCCGTGCAGCAATCATACGGGAAGGAAAAATGATTGTCTGTGATAGTGTGGATGCGTTGGCAAAGACAAATGCCAAACGGGTAACGGTACATGGCAGCGTAGAATTAGAGGGGATTGACGGAGTCCGGGACAGAATGGATATGGACGGATCGATGAGTTTCCTTTATAGCGGTGATATAAACACTTTACTTGAGCGACTTTTGGCAGGGCATGTTAGCGATTTGACTGTATCCGAGCCGGATTTGGAAGAGGTTTTCCTTCACTATTATGAAAAGGAAGGTGATAGAGCATGACAATCGTTAAGCATGAGCTTCGTCAAGGTAAGGTGTCGTTTTTGATTTGGACCGCATCCATTGGATTTCTCTTGGCAGTCTGTATTTTTTTATTTCCTGAAATGAAGGGGGAAATGGACAGCATGAGCGAACTGTTTTCCTCCATGGGTTCTTTTACCGCTGCATTTGGTATGGATAGACTGAATTTCGGTACACTGATAGGGTATTATGCTATTGAATGCGGCAATGTGTTGGGGCTTGGCGGGGCATTTTTTGCCGCTTTGTCCGCCGTTGGCATTCTCAGTAAAGAGGAAAAGGACAGGACTGCTGAATTCCTGCTGACACATCCTGTGAGCCGTGTTCGTATCATCACCGAGAAATTTGTTGCGGTCCTGATTCAGATCACAACAATGAGTTTGATCATATATGCTCTTTCCGTGGGTTCTATGGCAGTGATAGGAGAGAATATACCCTGGAAGGAGATGAGTTTGCTTCATTTGGCATATTATATTCTTCAAATTGAGTTGGCAGGTATTTGCTTTGGAATCTCCGCATTTATTGGAAAAGGGAGCGTGGGCATAGGTCTTGGGATTGCGGTCATCATGTATTTTTTGAATCTGATCGCCAACATCGCCGAAGTGGCAGAATTCTTGAAATACATAACGCCCTTTGGATACTGTGACGGCGCTGATATTGTAGCAAATGGCAGTCTGAACGGAAGCTTGGTCGTCATCGGTATCACGATTGGAATGATAGGGGTTATCATTGCTTATATGAAATATGTAAAGAAAGATATCCAATAATGGTTGAATTTTATCCCCAAAAGATGGATAATGATTGTATTATCATTTTTTCAGGGGGAATGAATCTATGAAATTCTTAAAACACAACGCAAATGTTATTCTTCTATGTCTGTTCGAAGCACTGATTGGAGTGCTGCTTGTAGTGGATCCGATTGGATTTACCTCCGGTATCATTATTGCCTTTGGCATCGGTTTGTTGTTCGCCGGACTGATTTGTGTCATTGGCTATTTTCGCTCTGACCCAATTGAAGCTGCGCTTAAAGGGGACCTTGTAAAGGGACTTTCGATGTTATTGGCGGGCGGTTTTTGTGTGCTTCGGCCCACATGGTTCATCGCTGCCTTTCCGGTGCTTGCCATCCTTTACGGAGTCGTCATTTTAGTCGCAGGTCTTTGCAAAGTGCAGTGGACAGTTGATACACTGCGTCTGAAAACCGGAAGATGGTTCCTGCCTGCAATCAGTGCGGCTGTCTCTATCATTTGCGGATTTTTGGTCCTGTCGAATCCTTTTGAAACGACACTTATCCTTTGGATGTTCACCGGTATCTCCCTCATTGTGGAAGCTGCGCTGGATGTTGTGGTTCTGCTTTTCGCCAGGAAGTTGTCAAAAGAACAATGAGTAAGTCAAATATCCGTGTCAGTACGGCTATTTGACTCACTGCACGCGGGAATGAATATTAGTTGTCATTTTTTACGATCATTTAGGAGGAACTATGGATTATTTTGATCATGCGCAGTCTTTGCGCGAAGAATTACTTGAAAATCGGCGCTATTTCCATACAAATGCTGAGGTGGGGCTGCATATGCCCAAAGCCAAGGCTTATGTGATGAAAAAATTGGAAGAATACGGACTTAAGCCACAGGAATGCGGGGAGGGGGTAACCGCCACGCTGGGGCACGGCGGCAAGGTGATTCTTCTTCGGGCCGACATGGACGCTCTGCCTATGCCGGAGGAGAGTGGTCTATCCTTTGCCTGTCCTACCGGAGAACAAGCACATGCTTGTGGGCACGATTTCCATGCCGCAATGCTCCTTACGGCTGCAAAGCTGCTGAAAGAGGATGAAGCCTCTTTGAAGGGAACGGTAAAATTTATGTTCCAGCCCGCGGAGGAGACCTTTGAAGGCAGCCGGAATATGATAGAGCATGGCATTTTGGAGAATCCAAAACCGGATGTTGCCTTGGCATATCATGTCAGTCCCGGTAAGCTTCCCATTGGAACCTATCTGTACAATGATTCCGGCACCATGATGTTCTCTGTGGATACTTTTGAGATTCACATTCAGGGAAAGGGCAGCCACGGCGCTTATCCCCACCTGTCCATTGATCCCATCAATATCGGCGTCCATATCCATCTTGCTCTCCAGGAATTGATTGCCCGGGAGAGCGACCCCAGTGATGCCTGTCTGCTTACGGTGGGGCAATTTACTGCAGGGTCAGCTGCAAATATCATCCCTGATACCGCCGTACTTAAGGGAACGATGCGCACCAATAAAAAAGAAGCCCGTGAGAAGCTGGTCCGCCGTCTGAAAGAGGTGTCTGAAGCCACTGCCACCGTTTATGGCGGTTCTGCAGATGTGGTGTTTACATGCAATGTGCCAACGCTGGTGTGCGACGGTACACTGACAAAAGAGGTTGTAAGCTATATGACGGAGCTTCCGATTCCCAATGCGGTTGGTTATTCCGGAATTTCGGCCAGCGCTTCGGAAGACTTTTCTCTGATTGCAGAACGCGTTCCCAGCGCATTTATGTACCTGTCCGCCGGCTACGCTGATGAGCGGGGCGACTATCCCGCCCATAATCCTAAAGTACAGTTCAACGAGGAGGTCCTACCAATTGGTGCTGCTTATCTGGCTCATTGTACTGTCCGGTGGTTGGAGGAGCACATAAACTAAAGTGAGAGCTGCTGATGCTTGAATGCATTGGCAGCTCTTTTTGATAATAGAAAACTCTAGGAGTGTACTTTCTATTGTGTTTGCAAGTTTCTCAGAAAACACACCATGCGTTCATTTGAAATTCATATGAGTGTGTTATACTCATTTTTATCAAGGAGTTGAAAATATGCGAATTCTATTTTTGGAGGATGAACCCACCATCCGGGAAGTATTGACAGAATACATGAAAATGCAGGATTATCAGATCACGCCTGTGGATAACGGTGATGATGCGCTTGAATTGCTTAAAAGAGAGCATTTTGATATGGCGGTATTGGACATTGTAGTGCCGGGAGCAAAGGGACTTGATGTGCTTTATTATATAAAAGAGAACAGCCCTGATACCGCCACTATTATGTTGACTGCGCTGGGTGACGAGAAGACACAAATTGAGGCTTTTAACTTGTATGCAGATGATTATGTGATCAAGCCCGTGTCACCATTGATCCTGTTAAAAAGAATGGAAACTATTCTTCGCAGGGTTAAGAGGAATGATGTGTCCATAGATAAAGGCCTGGTTTTGCAGGAGGACTCTTATCAGGCATTTTACGATGGAAAACCGCTCTCCTTGACACTGACGGAATTTCTGTTGCTACAGACATTAAAAAATGAACCTAATAGAGCTTTTACCAGAGAGCAGTTGATTTTACGGATATTTAATGAGGATTATGTGGGAAATGACAGGATCATTGACGCCCATGTTAAAAATTTAAGGAAAAAGCTTCCGGGAGATTATATTAAGACTGTGATCGGTGTGGGTTATCAATTCGGGCGGGGGAAGTGATCATGGGATTATCAAAGAAGACATTTGTTTACAGCATGGTTTTAGCATTCATTATGACTGCTTTCATCATCATATACTTTGCCCTGATGCTGCCGTCTTTGTATGTGGAATATGTGAAGGAAAGCAATCTTCAGTCAGTCTTAGATGTGCAGGAACAGTATCTGGATAAGGGAAATTATGATGAACTTAAGGTAAGGAACCCATTTAACACTGTTACTGTGGAAATCCCCCTAGAGGGAAACGAAATCTATCTGACAGGGAAATATTTTCGACTGAAAGCGGAAGTGCTGGATCAGGATATGCAAGTGCTCCTTCAGGAAACGAAGCAGCTGCTTAAAAAGGATGGTCAGGAAAACGGGGGAGAAGAATGGGAAGCGCTTGCAGTAATATGGCAGGAGAAAGGGGCAGCTTTTCTATCGGAAGTCAAGGAAAAAATAGGTATGTTGTCTCAGGAGATTCCCATAGAGGTTACACTGGAATCAAATACAGAGGGAAGGGTTTTTACTGAGGAATATATTCAGATATATGCTTCTTCGGAAAGTGCGGTGGTCTATGAAGCCGGCGTGTCCGATGGTAGCAACAGTTATACTAATTACATGGCCTTTGGGGTAGAGGATGAGGGAATCGTGATCACGCTGATGTCTTCCGTAACGCCCCAAATGGAAGAGATTAAGCCGGTGATCTTTGGAAGTTTGCCCATGATTTGTGTGGTTGTATTTTTGTTGGTACTTATAGCGTCCCATTTCTTTTCGGGGAAGATCGTTACCCCTATCATTCGGCTGGCAAACCATGCACAAAGTGCACAGCATGATGAAGATATGGAACCGGCGCCCTTTCCGGATTCCGGCAAAGATGAAGTGGCAGCCTTGGGAAATGCATTAAACCAGCTGTATGAGAAGTTAAGGGAGAGCAATCGGGAGCTTTCACACAAGAATGCTTTATTGGAGGAAGAAAATGAAAGGCAGGAGGTATTTTTGCGTGCTTCTTCCCATCAGCTGAAGACCCCTATTGCGGCGGCGATGCTGTTAGTTGAAGGAATGATAGACCGGGTGGGGAAATATAAGGATGTAAATGCGTATCTTCCGGAAGTAAAAGAGCAGCTAAAGGCCATGAGAAAAATCGTGGAGGATATTCTTGACTTAAATCATCATGCAATCCATTTGGAAAAGGAGGAGGTTAGCCTTAAGGAACTGGTAAAAGAAGGGGCAGCAGCATATAAGGTGCAGATGGAAAATAAAAAGCAAGCCCTGTCCATCTCCGGAGAAAAATATATCATAACGGATAGGGAAATCTTAAAAACCATTATTGATAATCTGATTTCCAATGCAGTGGTTTACAGTCCGCAGGGAGCCAACATCGAGGTTGCAATAAAGGAAGAAGGACTATTTGTAACCAATTACGGTGTCCGAATCCAAGAGGAACTCCTACCAGATTTATACAGACCTTTTGTCAGCAGCGATACAAAACAAAAAGGGAAAGGTCTTGGTTTATATATTGTAGCATATTACGGCCGGCTTTTGGGAATGGAGACAAAAATCGAAAATCTGGATAACGGAGTAAAGTCCTCTTTATTCTTTCCCGTTTAAATGGCTTAATTGACTGCGAAACTCAAAATACATGTGGTGTGGGAAACTACGAATATTAATGCCTGATTCAAATGACTGAGAGAATGGAAGGAGAAAAACATGCTTACTATCAAAGGATTAAAAGTAAAATACGGAGCACAGACTGCACTTTGGATAGACAGCCCTATCCATATCAACGCAGGAGAGCGGGTGGGAATTATCGGCGCTAACGGAGCGGGGAAAAGCACGCTGGTAAAAACAATTTTAGGTCTGGTAGATTATGAGGGAAGTATTATATCCCGGATTCCGCCGGAGGAGATGGCGGCACATATGCAGTTTAATGAGTATGTGGATACCATGTCTGTCAAATGTATTATGGAAACCATATTAAATACCCGGATCAAGAATAACCGACCATTGCAGGATCTGATTGAGTATTTTGACTTTCAGGAATGCCTTAAGAAAAGGTATCATGCTTTATCCGGTGGGCAAAAGCAGCGTTTTACCATTATTATGGTCATGTTGCAGGATAGCCCCCTGACTTTTTATGATGAAGTTACCTCCGGGCTGGATTTTGTGACGCGGCAGAGATTGATGGAAATGCTGGGAAATTGGTACAAGGATAAGGACAATACTCTGATGCTGGTTTCCCACTATTACGAAGAACTGGAACAGATGGCGGATACCTTGCTTCTTTTAGATAAGGGAAGAGTGATTGCCTATGGGAAAAAAGAAGAATTGTTTAAAACTTTTTGTGGGGACTGCATTTATATTTTACAGAATACGGATCTGAACAGGGATTTACTAAAGGAATATAGCAGAATCAAAGCGCCGGAACATCTTCTGGCAATATCCTGCAGAGGAAAGAGAGAAGAAGAAACACTGCTTTCGCTGCTTGTTTCCCATAATCTGGATTTTAAGCGCAGCTGCTGTGACATTGAGATTATGTCCGTCAACGCTATAGATGATTATTATGCAAAAGGGAAAGGGGAGGAGATAAATGAGTAAGCGCCTTTTGATCTATGAATTGAGAAATATAAACGGAAACTTTATGGTACATTTCTTTGGAGTAATTTTTCCCTGCTTTTTATCTATCGTTATGACAAAGGCCATAGGAGATTCTGTGCCGGAATCCATGTATGGTGAAGTGACAACGAGTATCATGCTTTCTATGATAATGATCATCCCTATGGCGATCTGCCTCATTGGTTATGGCTGCATGTATGCCAGAGAAGTGGAAATGGGGATTCCTTTGCGGATGCATCTGTTTGGATATGATGAAAAAACTCTGATTGGAGCAAAGCTGATCGTCCATCTGCTGTTTATGACGGTGGCGCTTGCCATTTATGCTTTGTTCCAAATGGCTTTTATGGAGATTGAAAGTCCAAAGCTGATAGCATTGTTCCTCCTTTTGCTCTTTTTGTATCTGATTGCTGCCTGTCTTTTAATAATGGCTCATGCCATTGCAAATCTGATTCGCCGTTTTAATATTGCGTTTGGTTTTCTGTTGGGAATTTACTTTTTCTTTATGATCATAAGCGGAATGATGGGCATCCAGACAGGCCAGCTTCCTAAATGGCTGCAAGTCATCGCCAAGGCGTTGCCGATGACCTATATATGTAATGACTATATTGATTTCTGGCAGGGCAGAAATTTTCCCTTTATGTCCTTTATACAGGCTTTGATCTTTTTCTCAGCATTTTCCGGTGTGCTGTTCCTTTTGGCGCTTTATAGAGAGAAGAGGGTCATAAAATAAATCATACCTATCTTTCTATTCAAAAAAGCCAAACTATGGTAAAATGACAAAAAGCATTCTATAGTTTATAGATATGAGTATCAGAAATCAAAAGCTGCCTCTTCAAGGGTGAAGGAGAATACATTATGCCAATCAAAACATCTAGGCAGGAAACAATAAATGCTTTAAATGCCATTTTTGAGAAGCATAAAAATGAAAGAGTCTGTGTGCTGGCAACAACTTGCTGCGGAAAAACTACTTTGCTTCGGCAGATTCCAGGTTGTGTAGATTTGGATGATGAATTATGGCCACAATTAACAGCAGAAGAGGCTGGATATATTAGTCAGAAGCCGTGGACGAAAGAAATTGGTGACTATATAGATAAACTGGTCTATGAAAGAATCACAATCAAATCAGGACATCCCTTATTCAGTACAATTATTGTGGATTGTGATGTGGTAGTATATCTTGATATTAGTGATGAATTGTTGGCAGAGCATTGCGAAAAGCGCGGGAATAATTTCATGGATGCTAAAAATGTTAAAGAAGCTTTGGAACAAGATTGGAATTCTCACAGAGAAGAAGGCGGTAAAACATTTTATTATTTAGTCCTTACTGAATAATATTCTCAGATTATATTTACCAAACAGACTATTATAATGAAAAAAAGAATTATAAACCTTATAACAACAATTATATTACTTATTATTGAAGTGCTCATAGCCTTGAATGTGCGTGACAATTTTGTGAGACCTTATGTGGGAGATATGCTTGTCGTGCTTGTTGTGTATGCATTTGTAAGGATATTCATCCCAGAGAAGGTCAAGCTGCTTCCGCTTTGGGTATTTATCTTTGCAGTTTCGGTCGAGATATTGCAATGGTTTCATATTGTTGATATTTTGGGGCTTACAGATAACAGGTTTTTCAGTGTACTTATTGGCGGAGTGTTTGATGTAAAGGATATATTCTGTTATGGCGTGGGATGTATTTTGCTTGGAGGATATGAGTATTTAACGAGGACAAAAACTTTGACTAAATTGTTCAAAGATTGAGTTGTATTCAGAAACGTGATTATAAGAATAGGGGAGGATTTGTAATGCAATATGCAATAGAGTTGTATTTTGATAAAGAAACAGAAAAGAAGCTTTTTGCGTTGGCACAAAGAGTAGCTGAAGAAAATTTGAGCACAAAATTTTTGGAGTGGAAAACGAGACCCCACCTTACATTGGCCTGTTACAATGATATTGATGAGCAAAAGTGCATAGAGCAATTAAGATTATTTGCTCAAAATCATAAAGTGATTCCTGCTCATATTGGTTCTATCGGAATGTTTAATGATACAAAAACAATTTTTGCTTCGCCGGTTATGAATAGAAAAATGTATCAGCTGCAGGCAGAGCTTCATGAGTGCTTAAAAGAATATGATACAACCGGCTGGGAATGGTATCGCCCTGATAACTGGGTTCCGCATTGTACCCTGGCGCTTACCAGAGAAGATGAAGATGACGTGTTTTACAGAGCAAGCGAGTTAATATTGCGTGAATTTAAAAAAATGAGTGGAGAATTTGTCTCAATTGGTTTGGGAAAAATCACATCCCCTGTAAGTGAATTATGTACAATAGAACTAGGTAACTAGACCGTGGTAAGAAAAGGAGGTATCTTTTGGAAGAAGATAAAATTATCAGTGCGCTGATTGGCTTGGTCGGTGCATGCAACAATAACCCTAAAACGAAAAATACGGACGGAGTGATCATTAAAGCACTGGCCTTTTCGACGGCTCAGATAGAGACAGGCAGTAAAGGCCTTCAGACGCTTATAGAAGAGATATATGAGGAAAAATTTACTGTGGCTCCGGGATGTGCCACCTGTCAAACTCCCTGCGGGAATACCTCCGACTACGATATGAACCGAATCTATGATTCAGAAGCTGACATACGAGACTTAAAGCTTAAGATTCTTTCTGCGTTGAAGGAACTGGCGGCTGAGCTTTACAGCCTCCAAAAGTCGGATACAATGCCCATGGAATACATGGATATTTTCTACAAAGCGCTTTCTTACGTCAGTTTTGACATGGAGAGAGACGGATTGTTTACATTTTGGAATGAGGTTCAAGGAACGATAGAGAAAATCTGGAGGCAGATACGGGAATGATCAGGAGAATAATAGAAATTGACGCTGAGAAATGCAACGGCTGCGGCGCATGTGCCCGAGCCTGCCATGAGGGTGCTATTGACATAATTGACGGGAAGGCCAGACTTACCCGGGAAAATTACTGTGACGGCCTTGGCGACTGCCTGCCGGAATGCCCCATGGATGCCATCACTTTTCAGGAACGGGAAGCTCCCGCATATGACGAAGCTGCGGTTCTCGCTGCAAGGCAGAGCAAGCAATTTACAGTACATGGAGAAACCCCTGTATCACGGGAAAACCAAAGCGACAGCAGAGCATCCGACAGTAGGACATGCATTTCTCAGCTGGCTCAATGGCCCTGCCAGATTAAGCTGGTTCCGGTAAGCGCACCTTATTTTAAAGGCGCTGAACTGTTGATTGCGGCAGATTGTACAGCTTATGCCTACAGCAATTTTCATAATGACTATATGAAGGGCAGGATTACGCTGATTGGCTGTCCTAAGCTGGATTCTGTGGATTACAGCATAAAGCTGACAGAAATTCTGAAATACAATAATATTAAAAGTGTCATACTTCTGCGAATGGAAGTACCCTGCTGCGGAGGACTGGAAGCAGCGGTTAAAAAGGCATTGCAGGAAAGCGGGAAGCAAATTTCGCTGCAAGTAGTTATTCTGTCTATTGACGGGAGGATTCTATAGTATTTATATTGACGTTTGTACATTTTATGAAAGGGAAAAAGTCAATGGATAAAATCTCAATATGTAAAATGTTAAAACCATCAGTATACCTACCGCAAATTGATACGAGTGAAGCTGAAACTGATTTTATTAATGCAGTATCTGAAAACAATGAAAACATTTACTCTATCTTATATCAGGAATCATTGGTAGGTCTCGCTCTGTCGTATGAAGGTAAACATGCATTTCTGTACATATATATTTTCCCTGCACATCGGCATAGGGGTTATGGAAAAGCTGCGGCTAGGCTGCTCGATCAAAAGTTGTGTGCGTGTAATCCTGTAAATATTTCCACTTATTACCGAACCGATAATCCCATCGCATATGCATATGTAAAGGATCGTGGATATATAAAAGAGTATTCATCTGATTATATGGTCTATTCAGGGCCTCACTTTGAGCTGGGGGCAATTCCTGTCAGAAAATATCAAGATGAAGATTATACAGAGGCACATTCGTTATATGCCGAAGCTTTTCATTTGATGCGTCTCAGCACCGGATGCTTTCCTAATTCTGTTCCGGAGCCTCCAAGTGAGAAAGGGCGGAAATATTGGTCGGAAACAACGGATGAACGATTGGTCTATTTGAACGGAGAGGAAATTGTAGGGTATGCCCACATAGAAGGAAATAAGATTGGCAGTGTATCTGTTAAGCCGGACTGCCAGAGTAAAGGTGTGGGGAAAGCTTTTGTGAAGTATATTGTCAACATGCTGTTGGATATCGGATATGAAAACATTTCACTATACTGCGTTGTTGGAAATGATCGTGCAAGGCATTTATATGATGAGCTTGGATTTAAGCAAGTATATCGCAACGATTATGCAAAAAGAATAATATAATATATGGGTGTTGGGATGAATTAAAATGTATTATTTAAACAAATTCCAAGCTATATTGATCGAGAAGCTTTAGTAAAAATTATACAGTGAAAAAGTAAAGAATGGAGAACTTAGATTTGTTCTTCAAAAAGGTATTGGTGATGTGATGGTATTTGATGATGATCAATATGTTAAAGCAATTCCTGAAAATATAGCTAGAGAGATAATTATGGTAATGTAAAAGAGTTGATTTTTGGATATCTGAAAAACTTTATCAATAATGAAAATGCTTATGGCTTTGTTGCAAAAGAGAAAGGGAAAATCATAGGTTTTGCTTATGGTTATTCCTTGCTAAGACCTGATGGAAAAACCATGTTCTATTTACACTCGATAGGAATATTGCCTGACTTTCAAGATAAAGGATATGGCACAGATCTATTATCATATATTGGTGAATATTCAAAGAAGATAGGGTGTTGTAAAATGTTTATTATAACTGATAAAGGTAACTCCAGAGCTTGCCATGTATATGAGAAGCTGGGAGGTAAGAATAATTACGAAGACGAAATAGTCTATGTATATGATTATGAAGAAGGTAATAATGTATGAAATTGTTTCTTAAATTGAAAAAGATAATTATGCGAAATGCTACGCCAAAGGTTTGCCGATTGCGTAGCGTTTTTCTTATTTCGTATAATAGGTAAAAATTCTAATGTCAGTTGAGAATTCTTCTAATGCGGTTAGTTGGACACTCCCGTCGCGGTGAGATATACTATGTTCAGAACCGGTTCAAAACATCACGATTACAAAGAGAGGTAACGATATTATGACATACAATCTTGGAGAAAAGCTGAAATCACTTCGAAAAAAGCATGATCTGACGCAGGAACAGCTCGCGGAGCGCCTGGGCGTATCGTTTCAGGCTATCTCGAAATGGGAGACCAACGCCGCCGTTCCGGACATATCGATGTTCCCCGTGCTCGCCAACTTTTACAGAGTCACGACCGACGAACTGCTCGGCGTCGATATCACACTGGCGAATGATAAAATCGAACAGTACGAGCGCGAGGTATACCGCCTTTTAAGCGAATGGAAGCTCGCAGAAGCCGTCGATGAAGCGCGTCACGCGTGCAATGAATTCCCCGGTAGCGACGATTTGCGGTTTCTTCTGGCGCATACACTTGAGCAGGCGCAGAATGTCATTCGGACGAGAGAGGAAAACCTTTCGGAAGCGATCAGCATTTTAAAGAAAATCCTTGAGACAAGCACAGATACGAGTGGACGAATCGCCTGCCAGACAGCACTGACACGTCTATATAAATATAGCGGCAACACAGAAAAAGCGCTTGAATATGCAAATCAGCTGTCCGGTTTGCAGAATACATGCCCGTGCACGATTTTGAAAATGGGCCTGAAACAAGGTTCTGATCGGGTTCAATTTGTCAGAAACTGCATAAGCCAGTTTTGTTCTTGGATAGAAACGGGCATCGAAAGCCTGTGCGGAATATGGCCATATGAATATTCCGACGCGCTCACCCCCGAGGATCAGATCGCGCTGCTCGACAGTATGCTGGCTTTGCAGTCCGTCGTCTACGGCGACGAGCTGCTGGCGGGCAACATGAAAGCGGTGCAGTACACGTACACAAAAGCTACGCTGTACTGCCGAATCGGCTACATCGACACCGCGCTCGACGAGCTGGAAAAAGCTGTCTTTTACGCGGAAAAATTCGACACCTACGACGAGAGTGCGACATATACCTCACCCATGCAATACGGATGTAAAACTCTACCGCGCTCGCACTGGTCGCAGAGCGCGTTCGACGATCTGCACAATGAGTTCTACGGCAACGGGAAGAAAAAGTACACCGTCCTGCATGGCAATGTACGTTTTAAAGCAATCGCGGAACGGGTACGTAACAGCGTAAGCAAATAATTGGTATGTCTGACAGTAGCGCATCTCGTACATCGCCAGCAGTGCGATGATGATAAGGAATAAAAGAGCGAAACGAATGTGACTATACCATAAACTCCATAACAGCATAAATCAAAGGTCCGTTGCAGCAGAAATGTTACAGCGGATTTTTGTGTTCAAACGTTCATAATTGGCAAAATGTATTATGGAGCTTTATTTACTGCATTCTACTACTAAAATATTGTGGAAGCATTTCAATCAGTTCTTCATGTCTTGTTTATATTGTGTTATAATTTGTTATATGTTTTTGCTTCCTTTGTTTTGCCCTTACGAGGGTTCGTAATACAAGTCTGCAAAAGGATATAACATAGGGAAACAGTAAGGGAAAACTCACTTGTAGAACTGGAGAAATCGAAAATTACGGAAGAATTGATACGCAGTATTTCAAATAATCAGGCATGGATATATAAGTACAGACCGGAAAGATAGGAGTAAAGCAAGCGATGTCAGATCAATATAAAAATATTCCAGAGCGGATTATAATACGGGGGGCCAAGGTACACAATCTAAAAAATGTGGATGTGGACATCCCGCTCCATCAAATCGTCGGCATTGCGGGGGTATCCGGCTCCGGCAAGTCCTCCCTGGCGCTGGGTGTGCTGTATGCGGAGGGTTCCAGACGATATCTGGAGTCGCTTTCTACCTACACCAGACGGAGGATGACACAGGCGACAAAAGCGCAGGTGGATGACATCCGATACGTGCCTGCTGCGCTTGCACTGCACCAGAGACCGGGCGTGCCGGGTATCCGCAGCACCTTCGGTACATCTACGGAACTGTTAAACAGCCTGCGCTTAATGTTCTCGCGCCTGGCAAGCCATAGATGCCCCAACGGTCATTATGTTGAGCCGACGATGGATGTTGCGGCGGAGCGGGAGATTCGGTGCTCCGTATGCGGCGAGGTTGTTCCTGCGCCCAGTGCGGAGGAGCTGGCGTTCAACAGCTATGGGGCCTGTGAAAATTGCGACGGCACAGGTGTTGTCCGTACTGTGGATGAGTCGACACTGGTTCCCGATGAATCCCTCACCATCGACGAAGGCGCTGTCGCATCCTGGCAGTCGTTGATGTGGTCCCTGATGAAAGACATTGCCCGTGAGATGGGCATTCGGACCCATGTTCCCTTCCGTGAGCTCACGGAGGAAGAGAGAGAACTGGTTTTCCATGGTCCGGCCGAGAAAAAACATATCATGTATGTCAACGAAAAAACGAATGTTGCCGCAGAGATGGATTTCACCTATTTCAACGCTGTCTACACCGTTGAAAACGCCCTTTCAAAAGTGAAGGATGAAAAGGGAATGAAAAGGGTTGAGAAGTTTTTAAAGCAGGGTACCTGTCCATGCTGCAACGGTACAAGGCTCTCAGAGCGTGCCCGCGCACCTCGACTCAGAGGGAATTCCCTGGATCAGGTGTGTATGCTGCCGCTGTCGGAATTGATTGAGTGGGTGAACGGCGTACCCAGTTCACTGCCGGAAGAAATGCGTCCGATGGCGGAAAGTATCTGTGAAGCGTTTCACCACACGGCAAAGCGGTTGGTTGATCTTGGGTTGTCCTATCTGTCGCTTGACCGAGCAGCTTCCACTCTTTCCACTGGGGAGCGTCAGCGGACGCAGCTTGCCAGAGCCGTGCGGAACAGGACCACAGGCGTTTTGTATGTGTTGGATGAACCGTCCATTGGTCTGCATCCCAAGAATATTGAAGGACTGACAGGCGTTATGGATGACCTTGTGACAGACGGCAATTCTATCGTTCTTGTAGATCATGATACACAGGTGCTATCTCACGCGGACTGGCTGATTGAGCTCGGTCCTGAAGCAGGCGCGGGCGGCGGAAGAGTCATCGCACAGGGCAGCGTCCGGGATATCATTCAAAATCCGGCTTCTATGATTGGCGAGTTCCTGTCCGCAAACAGTAAGACATCCATGCGGAATGCCGTGGCAGCGGAAGAATTATTTGCCCACGGCGAGATACGGATGAAAACATCTCAGATCCACACAGTGAAACCGCTTACTGTGTCGTTTCCAAAAGGCAGACTGTCTGTTGTTACGGGTGTGTCAGGCTCCGGTAAGACAACCATGGTTTTGGAGAGCTTGATTCCTGCCCTGGAAGCACATATCGCCGGAAAGAAGCTGCCAGGCCACGTTCTTTCTATAGAGGCAGACGGCATCCGGCAGGGCAAGCTGATCGACGCAACGCCGATTGGTATCAACGTGCGCTCAACAGTGGCGACCTACGCAAATGTGCATGACGAGCTGCGAAAAGTCTATGCGAAAACCAGGGACGCAAAAGAGCGCGGTTATAAAGCGGGAGATTTTTCCTATAATACCGGAAATCTGCGCTGCCCGATCTGCGATGGAACTGGAACGATCAGCCTGGATGTACAGTTTTTACCGGATGTGGATATTCCCTGTCCCGACTGTAAAGGCTCACGTTACAGCAGGCAGGCGTATGCTGTGAAGCGTTTAAAGAGGGATGGGAGCGCCAGTTCGCTGCCGGAACTGATGGCACTAAGTGTTGATGAGGCTCTTGATGTCTGTGATGATTTGAAGTTGGTTCAAAGCCGCCTGCAGGTATTGCATGATGTGGGGCTTGGATATCTGACTCTCGGCGAAGAAACGCCCAGTTTATCCGGCGGGGAAGCGCAGCGTTTGAAGCTGGCAAGCGAAATGGGCAAAGGGCAATCCGATTCCGTATTCGTTTTTGACGAGCCTACCGTTGGTCTGCATCCGCTGGATGTGAAAACACTGCTTACGGTGTTCCAGCGTCTGATTGATCAGGGTGCAACGGTAATTGTAATCGAGCATGATTTGGATGTGATCCGAAATGCGGACTATATTGTGGACATGGGACCGGGTGGGGGAAAGAGCGGCGGGCAGATCATCGCCACTGGAACACCCGATGAAATAAAGCAAAACAAACAGAGTGTTACCGGGTGTTATCTGTGAAGACAAAAGAATTGCGTGGATAGCGTGGCAAATTCTTATTTTTCGAGATAAGGATGCGAGCAACAAGAATAGAAGTTTTAGGAGGGAATTTGTGTGAAAGAAACTGCACCGATACATATCAAAAATTTTTATTATTTGAAGAGGATGATGAGTACTTTGACCAAAATGATATAATATGGGCAACTGTATACATTGGAAATGGTAATATTGTAGAAAAAATATTGGACGATGAAACAGCATAAAAAAGTATCATTCATTAAAATAAACAAGTTAGTGAAGTTACTGTAATTATACTGAGTGTTAATCAGATTGCTTTAGATGCAGCGGATACAAGGCAGAAATAGAGGATTATTTATAAATGAAAATTGGAGAATATGAAATAGTACACCTCCCCAAAGCCCAATGGGAGGGAACTATAATACCGATGAGGTATACAACAGAAGAATACTTTGATGTGAGCATTGACAACACAGCGAATAACTACGGTATAAAAATGAATCTGTGCAAGTTTGATACACCGGTAACTCATTATCCCGAGGAATATGATTTCCCGGACAGGCTGTATCAGGCACACTGGGAAAAGGCATTTGCCTGGGGAATCGTGCAGGATAGAGATGGTAAGCCGGAGTTGCTGGCCTGTATCGAAACATGCCCTGAGGAATGGAGTAACCGTCTGATGGTTACGGAACTCTGGGTGCATGAAAACCTCCGGAGACAAGGGATAGGTCATGCACTTATGGCGATTGCCAAAGAGCAGGTAATTTTGGAACACAGACGGGCTATTATCCTTGAGACACAGTCATGTAACGTTGGAGCCATTCGTTTTTATAGGCGGGAAGGATTTGAACTGATTGGCTTTGACAGTTGCTGTTATTCCAATAGGGACATGGAAAGAAAGGAAGTTCGCCTTGACCTGGGATATTTTCCGAGAAAAAAACAGAGAGTGACGAGAGAAGATGTCACGATCCGTCCGGAAGAAAAGAGCGAGTATCACAAAACGGAAGAGGTCGCATTAAGAGCGTTCTGGAATAAGTATCATTTGGGGTGTAATGAGCATCTTTTGGTGCATAAACTGCGAGACAGTAATGTATATCTCCCCCAGCTGTCCAGAGTGGCAGTGATTGATAATGAAATAGTCGGCGTAATCTGTTATACGAGGACATCGCTTCAAAACGGCGATCAAACCAAAGAAATACTGACATTCGGACCACTTTGTGTTGCACCTGAATGGCAGGGATGTGGAATTGGCGGGTTGCTGCTTGAGGAAACGCTGGAACTGGCAAGAGAGTCAGGATATGAGGGAGTTGTAATCTTTGGAGAGCCTGATTATTACCCTTTGCACGGTTTTCAGACCTGCGATCATTTTGGAATCACTACCGGTGACGGTAAAAACTTTGATGCATTTATGGGAATTGAGATTGTAGAGCAAGGTCTTTCGAGTTTTGGTGGTAAGTTTTGCGAACCAGACATATTTGAAGATTTACCGGAAGAAGAGAATGAAGAGTTTACGAAACAATTTGATGTACCTGACAAGAAGCAATTTCCCTGTCAGTGGGATTAATATTAAATTTAGGAAGGTGTCTTTTTACGTTTGTGTTGTCGGTAGATAAGTTGGAATCTATAGGAGTTAATATTTATGATTGATAAAGATGATTGGCGTCTGCTTAAGGATGTTGAATTTATCAGAGGACAATATCTTGATCCAGTAGGCAGTAATGAGATAGTGGAACATCTTCCTGAGTTGAAGTATTGTCTTTTTTGTTGGGAAAAGGTGCCGGAAAAGTATAGTTATTATACATGGTATATAACAGCAGATAGGAAAGATTGCGTTTGCGAGAATTGTTTCAATGATTTTAAAGATTATCTTGAATTAAAAGCAACAGATGGTTGGGATGTTGAATGGGAATAATCTTTGATTTATCGTGGAAACACTTTTGTAAAAAAGAGAGTTAGGAAATGCCAAAAAATCTTAGTAAAGGGGACCGTTATGGATAATATTACAGAGACAATCCGAAACAGAAGAAGCGTTCGAACATTTGACGGCAAAGAAATCATCGCAGAAGATATGGAAAAGTTGTCCTCGTTTATGGCGAAAATAGATAATCCATATGACATACCGGTGGAGTTTAAAATCCTGAACGCAAAAGAGCAGAAACTGTCATGCCCGGTTGTCAGCGGAACGGACATTTACGTGGGGGCTAAGGTTCGGCGCGCACCACATATCGAAGAGGCATTTGGATATTCCTTTGAAAAGCTTGTTCTGTATGCCCAGTCACTTGGAATTGGTACAGTGTGGGTTGGTGGAACAATGGACCGTGCTGCTTTTGAACGCGCAATGAATCTCAGTGAAGATGAGATGATGCCCTGTGTAAGCCCGTTGGGCTATCCTTCGAAGAAAATGTCCGTAAAAGAAAACATGATGCGGAAAGCTACCAAGGCGAACAGCAGATTACCCTTTGAATCACTGTTTTTTGATGGCACGTTCGATGTGCCGCTGACAGAGGAAAAGGCCGGCTCGCTGGCCGGAGCGCTGGAGATGGTTCGGTGGGCGCCATCAGCGGTCAATAAACAGCCCTGGCGTGTTGTGGTAGATAAGAATGCCGCTCACTTTTATTTAAAGAGAAATAAGGGCTTTATCAGCGATGCGGCAGGCAATTTGCAGAAGATTGACTTGGGGATAGCGCTTTGTCATTTCGCTCTGGCTGCAAAGGAAAGCGGATTGAGCATTAGTCTGAATATCAATGATCCGGGGATTACGACAGAGAGTGATACAGAGTACATTGCATCATATCTTTTCATGAAGGCCTGAGATTTCAGCTTTAGTGAACCGGACTCTGTTTCAAATATGGCAGTAGAAATAAAGCCGGAACCTTGGCTACATCTTGTGTGGAAACAAGTTTTCAGTAAAATTGAGCATGAATTTATTGATATTTGTGTTGAAGTCTGTAAGCGACTTTGTTACAATAGATGTGTTAAAAATTCCCTTTTTAAGAATAGGAGGTACTTTTTTTATGTCTACGAAACGCAATATTATTGTTGGACAGTCAGGCGGCCCTACAGCTGTGATCAACTCCAGTGTGGCCGGTGTCTACATGGCAGCAAAAGAGCTTGGTTTTAACAAAATTTACGGAATGCTGCACGGTATCCAGGGGCTTTTGGACGAGCAGTACGTGGATCTTTCCACACAGCTGAAGTCGGACCTGGATGTTGAGCTTTTGAAGAGAACTCCTTCTGCTTTTTTGGGTTCCTGCCGCTTTAAGCTGCCTGAGATCGATGCAAATCCGGACATGTATGAGAAAATCTTCAAAATTCTGGACAAGCTTGAGATTGATGTATTCTGCTATATCGGCGGAAACGATTCCATGGACACCATCAAGCAGCTGTCCGACTATGCAGCGCTTAAGGGCTATACACAGAAATTCATGGGCGTACCTAAGACTATCGACAACGATCTGGCTATTACCGATCATACCCCCGGCTTTGGAAGCGCGGCCAAGTACATAGCTACCGCTGCCAAGGAGGTTATCCGTGACGCATTGGGCTTAAGCTACAACAAAGAGAACATTACTATTCTGGAGATCATGGGACGTAATGCAGGATGGCTTACAGGTGCTGTAGCACTGGCAAAGACCGAGGAGTGCGGTGGCCCCGACCTGATTTATCTGCCTGAGCTTCCTTTTGATATGGACAAGTTCGTGGAGAAGGTAAGGGATTTGGTCAAGAAGCAGAAGAATGTTGTTGTTGCCGTTTCCGAGGGCATCAAGCTGGCAGACGGACGTTATGTGTGCGAACTGTCCGGCGGCGGAGATTATGTGGACGCATTCGGTCACAAGCAGCTGCAGGGTACCGCTGCATATCTGGCAGGTTTCTTGAGCGAGAAGCTGGGCTGCAAGACCCGTGGAATCGAGTTCTCCACCTTGCAGAGATGTGCTTCCCATATTTCTTCCCGTACCGATATCGATGAGGCATTCATGGTAGGAAGCGCTGCAGTAAAGGCGGCTGTAGAGGGTAATACCGGAAAGATGATCACTATTGAGAGAGTTTCCGATGATCCTTACAGAAGTCAGGCTGGCATCTATGACATTCATGATATCGCCAACAACGAGAGAATTGTACCCAGAGAGTGGATCAATGAAGAAGGCGATTATGTGACAGAGGAATTCATCAATTATGTGAAGCCTTTGATTCAGGGCGAGTTACAGCCTTTCATGGTAAACGGACTTCCTCAGCATTTGGTAGTTAAGAAATAATAAATCTGTAACAAAAAGCGAGAAATCAATAACAAGAAATCATTAGAAATGGAACGATAGTAAGGTATAAATACCAAGAAAAATGGGGCTATCGCAAAATAACTAATTCATAGTTATGGAGCGATGCCCCTTCTTTTTTTGAACAGCCCTTTGATAATAAAAGTTCGCAGAGCGTATTTTTTATTGCATGTCCTTATCAATATCCCAATTCTTCCGTCAGCGTGCAGATTTCATCAATCATTCCGCCAATCTTTTCAATAGTCTTAAGCAGCGGTGCGTCGGTAGTGATGTCCACGCCTGCCATCTGTGCCAATTCAGCAGGTGTCTTCGTACTGCCTGCAGCCAGTACACGCTTCCAGTCATCCACAGCCGGCTGTCCTTCCCGTTCAATTCTGTCGCAGACCTGAGTAGCAACAGTCAGACCTGCGCTGTAAGTGTAGGAGTACAGACCCATGTAATAGTGGGGTTGCCGCATCCATGTCAGCTCTGCGCCGGGCAGGAGTTCCACAGCATCTCCCCAGAATTTCTGAAGTGTATCCTTCATGATGCAGCTTAAGGTCTCTGCCTGAACACTGCCGCCTGCATCTATGATTTTATAGACTTCCCGTTGGTAAGCCGCCTCCAAAAGATGCGTCACAAAATTATGATAGTAGGTATGACCCACCATGGAACTCAGTACCCAACGCCGGAACCGCTTGTCGGGATTGGTTTTCAGCAGATAGTGTGCCATGATCAGCTCGTT
Source organism: Acetatifactor sp. (assembly GCA_022511425.1). Lineage (GTDB taxonomy): Bacteria > Bacillota > Clostridia > Lachnospirales > Lachnospiraceae > Acetatifactor. The sequence continues at coordinate 38,478 of JAFLRO010000005.1, read as the reverse complement.
CATTGTGGAAGGTGCTTCCACAAAATAGGTGGAAACATTAGTGTCAAAAATGCACTGTTCCCGATTGCAAGCCTTGAAGTGACCTGCATGTCCCAGCTCATGAGCCAGAGTGAACACATCGGACATCCGCTCATTCCAGTTCAGCAGGATGAAAGAGTGAGAGCCGTAGGGGCTGGCACAAAAGCCGCCCGTGGACTTTCCCTGATTCTTTGCAAAATCCACCCAGCGATCCCGATACGCTTCCTGAATCATCTCCTGATAATCCGGACCGAGAATAGAAAGACCTTCCTCGATATAATGCCTGGACTCTTCGATGGTCACTTTGGGATCATAATCAGGATCCACAGGCAGTTTTAAATCAGCAAAGGTCATTTTCTCAAGGCCGTGTACCTTTTGCAGCAACCGAGCATATTTCCTCATGTGGGGCGCAAGTTTTTCCATGATCAAATCAATCTGGCGGTGGTACAGCGTAATATCAACCTTCTGGGAAAAGAGCAGGCTGTCAAATACAGAGTCAAAGCCCCGTAGGGTGGCCAGCGTCTTTTCGGTCTGCAGCTGTGCCTGATATGCTGCAGCAGTGACATTGGTATATTCACGGATTTTCTCGGAAAATGCGTGGAAGGCAGCGCGGCGTACCTCCGTACGGGAGTCGTACTCGTAATCATCCTCGAAAAGGGAGTAGCCCAGCGGGAACTCCTGGCCGTCTGCCGTAAAGGAGGGGAAGCGCATATCCGCAAGCTTGGCCATATTGTAAACCTGATAGGGGGCGCTGAATGTGGTTGACAGGGCTGCCAGTGCGCGCTCTGTCTCAGGGGAGAGGTGGTGGGGCTTTTGGCGAAGCAGATTCTCTAAGTACAGGCGGTTTTCTTTTGCTGCATCGATGGCTGCCTGTAGGACAGAAGTGTCCTGTTCCAGAATTTCGCTGTCGATAAAGCTAAGGCGGCTGAAGATTTCCGAAAGCTTGAGGCTGATGCGGTCATTTCGCTCTTGGTTGTGCACATCGTAATAATCAACGGACACAGCCAGGTCAGTGTAGTTGGACACAAGAGTAACGAGTTGGTAGAGTTCCCGGAATTCATCCAGGCAGGCATTGATCTGCTCAGGGGTGTTGAGTTTCCCTTTGTAGCGCTGTTCAATATCTTTGCTCAGTGCCTCCATTTTTTCTGCGCCAGCCAGCATTTCCTGCTCGGTAGCATAGATGGCGGACAGATCCCAGGTAAGCTCCTCCGGAACATCCTTTCTCATAATAGGTTCCATGATTTATTTCCTTTCTGTCAATGGGATATTTTAAGATTTTATAACACGCTTATTTTATCACAGGGAATGGATTAATTCAATGACGGTGGAGGTTGAGTATTGAAAAGCTTTTTAATATTGTATATAAGTGCGTCATCTTAAACAGATATTAATAAATCTTAAACAAATCATTATGGATGCAAAGCTACTGAAATGTTATTCTAAATAAAAGATAGAAATATTAAGATGGCAAAAATATATAACAAAATCAATAAAGCGTAATTATACGTTGCAACGCTTGTTTTATGCTTCTCAATTATGGCAAATTGTTTGCCAGCACAGGCCGCAGTTTTTGCTTGCATACATTCGGATGGATATGATTGATTTGTAAATAAGGCCTTTCATCTTAGGAGACAAGAGTATTATGAAACACAGAAAAAAAGTTTTTTTATTTGTACTTATACTGGTTCTTCTTTTATGTACAGGGTGCGATGGAAGTTCTAATGATCAGGAATCGGAAGCTGTATATGGTATGGAAGACAGTGAGACTGAGAAAATTTTATTACAACCCCATCAGTGGCAGCAGGGCTTTTTGGAGAAGTCTTCCATGTCGACTCAGGAAAAGCCTTATTATGACATGAGGAGACGTGATATTCAGTTGCCGGAGATGGATTTCTCTTATAACGAGAGAAAGGACATTGCCGCATATTCCTGGGATGCCAGGTATGTCCTGACGAGCGTTAGAGTGCAGGGGAATGAGAGATACATTTTAAGCCGCCAGACGTCGGACCTGACAGAGAGCGAACAGGTGGAGATTTTGAACGACTGGGAGAGTATTGTCCACGGATATGCGGTATATATGGACATTGTGAAGGAGGATACGATAGCCGTCCTGTTTGCAGAGTCCTCATCCGGCTGGAAAGGCCGGATTGCGGGATATGATCTGCTGATGCTTGATTCTGAAGGGGAACTTTTGTCAGTCCAATCCATGACGGATGCTTATCAGGAACTGGGCATCACCATTGACATGGGGCTAAGCGCTTGGTGGTGTGATGCGGAAGGATATCAGTATCTCCTGTTAGATCAGGGAACACATCTGGTTATTTTGGACTCTCAGGGAAAGCTGGCACGAGACAAGATCCTTGTACCGGAGGAAGAACTGTTTGAGACAGCCTTCCATATGCCGGACGGAAATCTGGTATTCTCCAAAAGTGTTTTTTCCAGAGCAGGAACGGAACTGATCTGGATGGAGCTTCCCGGGGGAACAGAGCATGTGCTGTGGGAAAGCACAGGTGTCGGCATGGACCAGTTCACGGTCACTCCGGAGGGCGTTTTATATTATACCGGGGGCAGCAGCCTATATAGCTGGGATCTACAGACAGGAGAGAAGAAGCTGTTATTCCGATTTTTGGGTACGGATATCTCGCCGGATTCCCAATTTCAGACCTGTTATCTGACAGTAAGCGGTGAGCATGAGCTGATCATCTACATTTTAGAGAAGGGAAAGAGTATGGCGTTGACGGACATACCACCGGAAACGGAAGATGATATCACTTGTGTTGCCCTAGCAGGCGGAAATTATATGAAGACCCGTGCGGCGGTTTTCAGTCGGGAGCATGAGGGCGCTTTTGTACAATACACTTCTTACTCTTATGGAGACTGGAGGAATGAATGGATCCGCCTGTCTGCTGAAGTGGCTGCAGGAAACGGACCGGATATCATGATAGTAGATAGAGAGCAGATGCAGGCCCTGCAAAGAATTGGAGCGTTGGAGCCTCTGGACGGTTATCTGGAGGAAGAAATGATTGGCACTATGTTTTCCGGTCTTCGTAAGATGTGTTATATCGACGGTAAAATGTATGGTATTATACCGGAGGGGGCTGTGAGGACACTAGCAACTTCTGTTGACCTTTGGCCGGAAGATAACTGGACTATACAGGATATTTTAGAAATCATCGACAATAACGACTTGGAGGGAATGTTTTATAACTCTTTAGGAGAGTCAGGTCCGGGATTAAATCTGTTTTACTTCTTTGATAGTGCGAGCGGGAATGTTCCGTTCTGTGACATGGAAAGTGGGGAAAGTCACTTCGAGAGCGAGGAATTCCAGCGGCTATTGGAGGTGTGCAAGAGATACGGGGAGAAGAAAAAAGATTCTGAAGAAACTATTCTGCATCTTATGGCAGAAGGGAAGATTCTGGCTATGGATCAGTTCTACAGTAATATGGCTGAATATGCTAAATTCAGAGCGGAATATGACGGCAGGGTCCATTTTGTGGGTTATCCGGAACAAACTGAAGGAGTTGGTGTTTTTTCCAGTTGTTATTATGTTGTAGTAAACAAAAACGCCAAAAACAAGGAGGTAATTGCAGAATTTCTTAACTATCTTCTAAGTTCGGAAGCCCAGAGCAATGTAGATTTGTCTGTTGTTACAACTACGGCGCTAGAAGATCTTGTCGTATACTATGAGACGAGCAGTGGTGAGGTTCGGTGTGAAATTAAGACTGGCAGAGGTATGCAAAAAGTTGAATTGAAAGAAGACGGAACCTCCTATATGCCGGATTATATAGATTTCATGAATCAGCTCGGGGTATATCAGGTAAGGGATGAGATCTGGGAGATTGTGGAGCAGGAGGCAGAGGATTATTGGAATGGCTCAAAGAGCGCGGAGGACGTGGCGTTGGTCATAGACAACAGGGTGCAGCTGTATCTGGATGAGCATCGATAAAAGAATAGCCTGACATGTATCGTTAAAAGAATAGCCTGACATATGTTGAAAGGCGGGGGAAACCATGTTAGAATTATGTAAAACAGGGAACGAATATAGGTATGGTTGCAAGAAGCTTTAGTTCAAAATAAAAAGAGTGCAAAAGGAGAAGGAAACATGGTTGACGTAAAAGGAAGATGGGCGCTGGTGACAGGCGCAAGCAGAGGAATCGGCAGACTTGTTGCGCGTTTTTTGGCGGAGCGGGGCTGTAATATAATTGCTCAGGGCAGGACGAAGGAGCATTCACAGGAGCTGGTGGAAGAGCTGAGGGGTCTGGGAGTTGAAGCTTACGCAGTGGAGGCAGAACTCTCGGATGAGGAGTCTGTGGCTAAGATGCTTAAGGAGATTGACTATATTGGAACAGAAGTTGATATTATTATGAATAATGCCGGCATGCAGGTGGCATACAGATCCGAATATTTAAAGACTCCGGCGGAGGATTATGTCAAGAGCTTTGCCATAAATACCATATCCCCGATGATGATCTGCTACCATTTCCTGCCGAAAATGATAGAGAAGGGCTTTGGCAGGATTGTGAACACCACCAGCGGCATTGCCCTTGAGCCCCAGCAGGCGGGTTATTCTGCCAGTAAGGCAGCTCTGAACAAGGTGACCGTTGATCTGGGCTCGAAGCTTCAGGGCACGGATGTCATGATCAATCTTACGGACCCGGGATGGTGCAGGACGGATCTGGGAGGACCTCATGCTCCCAACGATCCTAAAAGCGCCCTGCCGGGAGTGGTGGTAGGCGCTTTCGTGGACGACAAAAAGTCCGGGCGGTTCTTCAATGCAGGAATCTTTTATGATATGACTTTGGAGCAGGCTGTGGAGAAAGCCGAGAGCATGGAAAGTCCTTATTAAGAGTGAAGAAAAGTAAAACCTTCCGATATTGAAGAAAAAAGTAAAACCTTCCGATATATAAGTCAGAAGGATAACTCGGGAGGGCGGCAATGGATATTGGGACGGCAAATAAAACGAACGGAAATTATATGGAGGAACACTCCCAGAGAAACAGAACTGTAGAGTGCTATGGAAACTGTAATCTTCAGGACACAGCCGATGCGAAGTCTGTGGAAAACAGTTTTCAGGATACGATTGCTGCAAAGGCTGCGGAAAGCGAAGCAGAGGCAAAGCGAGGAATGCGACAGGATGAGTGGAAGAGAAAGCTTTCCAAGGTCAATGAAGAGAAACAACATCAGCGGGCTCTGGCGGAACAAAGGGCAAAGCGAATGCGGTATGAAGAATATATCAAAATGCTGAGAGCAAGCTCCCTGATGCGCAAGTTACAGGAGGAAGAAAACAGGAGATACAGCCAGAAAAGTGTGGCGAGGGATGTAGCTCTTGGAGCATACGGAGTGCCATTTATAAAGAGATATAGTGGCTTCTTTTGACCTCATCACGGTGAGCCTACAGTACTGAGGATAAACGATAGAGCGATAGAATAACGAAAGAGCAATAACATAACGAAAGAGTAATAACAGTATAGCAGGTGCCCTCTCATGTCTCCGCCGATTTGAGAGGGTTATTTTATAGTTGAAAAGACTATCTGAAAAGTCTGGCAGTTGAAAAGACTATCCCAACAGACAAATATATGGTATCATAATACTGCTATGAAAAGGCAGATGGAGAGGCAGAATGAAAGAGGAAAGATTGAATTATCTTGATATGCTCAAGGGGATTGGCATTGTTTTGGTTGTGTTAGGCCATACCCCCACGTTATCTGAAGACATTCGTACATGGATAATTTCCTTCCATATGCCGCTGTTCTTTATCGTGTCAGGAATTCTCTTTGCATTTAAAGACTCCTCCAGGGAGCCATTTCGCCCCTACCTCAGCAAGCGGTTCAAAAGCACCATGATTCCATACTTTTGGTTCAGCCTGCTCAATATCGGGATAGATGTCTGTAGGTTATATGTCCGCCCAGAGAATGTGGGGGCGGAGGTGATAACAGAAGATATCCTGCAGACATTTTCTTTTTTTGGAATATCCGTGCTCTGGTTTTTGTCAACGGCTTTTCTGGGAGAACTCTGTCTGTATGGATTGCTCAAAAAATGTCCTCCGTGGCTGATTGGCATTATCGGTATAGTAAGCCTCTGGCTTCCAGCCGTGGGCAGTTGGATGATCAAACTTTATTTCCCCATGGAAGGGAACCTGTTTTTAATATGGCTTGGATATCTGCTCATGATGCTGTTGCGCGTGCTCACAGCCCTGGTCTTTTTACTGGTGGGGTATGTGTTGTATTGGTGGCTGAAAAGGTCTTCCATAAAAGCAGTGTGGGAGATAGTGTTGGGATTCTGCTGCCTGATTTTAAATGTAGCAGCAGCATTTGCCAATGGGATGGTGGATCTGCATTATCTTGTCTATCAAAATGTGCTGCTGTACTATTTGGCAGCATGCAGTGCGGTCATTGGGCTGGTCTTGATCTGCAGGCATGTAAGACCTTTTAGTTTTCTGCTCTTTCTTGGCAGGAACTCGTTGATCATTATGCTCACACACATAGACTGTCAGGTCATGAATCTGTCGATCCGTTTTGCCACAGCCATGAGTGAGAGGATGCCGACAGCAGGAAATATCATGTTCCGGGTTTGGCTTTATTTGGCGCTGTTGATTGGCGAACTGCTGTTAATTTGGCTGATCAATCGGTTCGGCTTTTTTCTGCTCGGCAAAAGGAAGCCGGTGATAATGGAGGATTAAAATTATCTTTATCTCTGAGATACATTCCTGATACAAAGTTTTGAAATAGTGGAAGCTGTAATGTAGCAAATAACCCTGAATAGTGTACTGAAAGTGCACGTGTCGGTACTTTAAGCTAAGGAATGGGAGGAGAGAAGATGAAGAGAAAAATAGCATTGCTTTTATCCGTGCTTATGTTGACGGGCTGCGGAAATTTGACTCAGAAGGATGTTCCAGACAGCGGCAGCGCAGGTATCGTCACGGAGGGTATGGATGGAAGCGGCACATCGGGTAGCGTAAGCCCGGGAACTGAGGAGATTTCATGGCGTGCTGCCTACAATGCGATGGAGAACAGATACTATCGTGTGGCGGTAGCCGGCGATGCCATCTATGGATGTCGTCAGGAAAACAGTCAGGTGGCTGTTGATTATCTGGAGAGAGAGAGTCTTTCTGTGCAGAAGTGTTTTCCGCTGCCAGATGTGTTCTATGTACAGTCAATGGCGGCGGATGGGCAGGGTAATGTATATCTGTTGGAGAACAAGGGCGGGGACACGGTGTTCTGGAAGCTTGACAGGGAAGGAGATCTTCAGGAAAATCCTGAGATAACGCTGGAGGACACGGAGAATGCAGTATTTATAGAACCGCGGGGAGTTTACGCAGACGGCCGGGGGCATCTCTACTTTCATTATAGGATGTCCGTTCCGGAGACAGAGATTCCGGATAGAGAGCCCAATAAAGACGGTATTCCCAATGTTTATGTGGATGTGGATCGTATTTATGTCATGGATGAGCAGCTAAACACCCTGTTCTATGAACAGTTTCTGGATACCTGGGAGACCGGCCTGTTAAGTCTCCAGGTGAGTGAGAGTGAGGCGCCTCTTCTTGTGGTCAGAGATCAGGAGGGCATTTATGTCCAGGAGATTGATGTGGAGGGGAAGAGCCTGGGTGAACCGGTGCGCCAGGAGGATCCAGCCAGTTTAAGCGGGGGAAACAGTAATCTGCAAATGAATCACATCGCAGCGGTGGAGGGCGGTTTTCTGTTCTGCCTGGGAAGCGCACTCTATGAATATAGCTTCGACACTCAGAGGACGGAGAAACTTCTGAATTTCTTGTCTTTTGGGATTTATACCTCAGATATCCTGTATCTTGGGAAAAGCGGAGAAGTCATCGAGATAATTGACAATCATGGGGATTCCACTACGGAATTAGTTTCTCTGGAGATAGGAGAGAGCGAGAAGGTAGTCCTGACCCTGGGAGTGATGGAACTTTTACAGGGACTGGAAGCTGCTGTGGCGGAATATAATCGCTACCAACAGGGTGTACAGATTCAGATTGTCGAATATTACAAGGACCGGAGTGCGCAGGATGGCTACGAAAGGGGAAGCAATCAGCTGACGCTGGATATCGTCACGGGGAAGGCGCCTGATATTCTGGATGTTTCTTCAGTTGACTATGATGTTTTTGCAGAGAAAGGGGTATTGGCTGACTTGTACGGGTTCATGCAGGAGGATGTTGATTGTAGTAAGGATATGTTGATTTCCTCCGTTATAGAGGCGCACGAGACAAATGGATCCCTGTACTGTATTTCACCTTCGTTCCTGCTTTGGACTATGTGGGGAGCCCGATCCGTCACAGGCGGCCGGACTGGAGTAACGCTGGAGGAAATGATTCAGATTTTACAGGAGAATGGGAGAGGCGTGAGCGCCATCGACGGGTTTGCTGCGGATGAGCCGGCGTTAAAAACGCTCTGTACTTTTGGAATGGACGAGTTTGTGGACTGGGATAACAAGACCTGTGAATTTGACGGGGAATATTTTAAAAGTATCCTGCGGTTTGTAAAGGATTATAAAGGCGGATATCCGTCCGGCAGCCGGATAGAATCCATTCGTAATAAGGAAATCCTTCTGACGAATGGAACCATATCCAGTGTGGCAACTTATCAATTGGAAAAAGAAATATATGGCGAGGAAATTGGTTTTATCGGCTATCCTACGGCTGAGGGCTCCGGTACGGCGGTGAACTTCATGGGTGCAAAGCTTGCAATCGCATCAGCGAGCAAAAAGCAGCAGGAGGCATGGGATTTTGTAAAATATTATCTGCAAAACGGCTATGATGGACAGGGATTTCCACTGGTAAAGGAGCAGTTTAATCAGGTGATGGCCCGTGCTATGGAGGAAGAATATGTCACCGAGGACGGAGTACGCAGCCGGGTCATAAAGGGAAGCTACTGGGTAGGCGATGGCAGTATATATGTGTTTGCAGCCACCCAGGAGGATGTAGATGCCGTGGTGCAGCTGGTGGAAAGCGCCAGCAACCGCTACCGCTATCATATAGAACTCCAGAATATCATTGACGAGGAGGTGGGCGGCTATCTATCCGGTCAGAGGGATTTGGATGAAGTGGTCAAGGTTATTCAGAACAAGGCTTCGCTGTATTTGCAGGAATAGATAGAGTGGATTTGACAAATGTGTTGCGGTATATAGAAATTGTGGCTTGACAGTACGTTCAAAGAAGTGTATATTTAAATTGTATTAAATCAAATATTACAAAATTGATTTAGCGGAGACAACGTGGCAGAGGAGAGAAAATCTGATGCCATCACTTGATGCCAATAGCTCCGGGGAAGGATACAGCATGTCAGCGAGTACTGTTTCAGAAGCCTTTGACCTTGAGAAATACCTTTCATCAGGTGTGGAGAACATTGTGAAAAATCTGGTAAAGTCATCGGTGTTCCACCCTCGTGAGAGCCTGTTTATGGCGCAGTATGCAATGGCGGGCAAGAAGGCCACAGCCCTTCGGCGGGCGGCGGAGGAGAGAGGGGAGCACATTCCTCCTTTTCTGATTGCCAGTATCACCAGCCTCTGTAATCTGCACTGTGCAGGCTGCTATGCCCGTTCTCTGGAGACCTGTGTGGACGGGGAGCCGGTGGAGCAGATGAGCGCGGAGGACTGGGGCAGTGTGTTTGCCCAGGCCAGGGATATGGGAGTGGGTTTTATCCTGCTGGCAGGAGGCGAGCCCATGGTTCGTCGGGACGTGATTGAGAAAGCAGCCCAGTTTCCGGAGATTTTGTTCCCGGTATTTACCAACGGAACCATGCTTACCGGGGATTACTTAGAGCTGTTTGACAGACATCGCAATCTTGTTCCCATACTCAGCATTGAGGGTGGCCAGCAGAAGACGGATGAGAGACGTGGCGTGGGTATTTATAAGCGGGTGCAGGATGCTATGGCCAGGATGAGGGAGAAGCGGATTGCTTTTGGAGCTTCTGTGACAGTGACCTCTGAGAACTTAGAGGAGGTGGTTTCACGGGAGTTTGTGGATACCATGGGAGAGGACGGCTGCAAAGCCATAATCTATGTGGAGTTTGTGCCCACCAATGAGAATTTGAAGGCGCTGGCCTTGGATGATGAGGGCAGGGAGGAACTGTCGGAGCGTCTAAAGGCATTGCGGCAGGAGGATGATTCTATGCTGCTGATTTCGTTTCCCGGGGATGAGAAGACCTCCGGTGGATGCTTGGCGGCGGGCAGAGGATTTTTCCATATCAACTCCCACGGCGGTGCGGAACCCTGTCCGTTTTCACCTTACTCTGATGTGAATGTGAAGGATCATAGCTTGAAGGAAGTGCTGGATTCAAAGCTGTTCCGAAGTCTGAGAGAGGAAGGAATATTGATGGAGGAGCATGACGGCGGCTGCGTTTTATACCAGAGACGGGATCAGGTAGAAGCGCTACTGTAAGCTGTCTGATTGACAGAAAGAAAATAGTGGCTATGAACTATTGGGAAGCGTTGTACGGTGACGCTTCCCACTTTTGTGTTCAAGAGCAGGGGGAAAACTAACTGTGGACAGTAACAGCGCAGGAGGCTGGGAACTAGAACAGGGTGTTTTGCCCTTGTAAAAGCCATTCTGGACTGATATAATAAAATGCATATGAGTGGCACTGGGAATCAGCCGCCCCATAGGACCAAACAGATTGGGAATTGGCTGCTCCTGCAGACCGAAGAGAATTTAGGTAATATTCAGACTATGGGGGGCAAATAACAGATTTGCCCCTTAAAATATTTAAACAAATCCATAATAATCAACAGAAAAAAACGTGTCAGAGATATAAGAGTCTGGCGAAGGGGGGAACCTGTGGAAGAAAAACAGTTTCACGCGTGCATGAAAAGTATGAAAGCAGGGGATAAATCAGCTCTTCGTGTGATCTATGAGGAATACGCAGGGTATATCTATTCCATTGTGTTACAGGTAGTCTATAATAGGGAAGATGCAGAGGATGTGACAAGCGAGTTCTTTATCAAGCTTTGGAAGCTGGCGGATAATTACCGGAGCGGGAAGGGACATAGAGCCTGGCTGGCAACGATAGCAAGGAACATGGCCATTGATCTGTTGCGAAAAAATAAACATGAGATTTTGACAGAGGATTTTACGGATTCTTATTCTGAAAATGCGTCGCCGGATGATGTAGAAGGCCAAGTGGTATCAGATGTAAGCTTAAAGGAGGCGCTTAATACCTTAAAGCCTGCGGAGCGTGAGATTGTGAATCTGAAGGTCATGGGAGAACTTACTTTTCAGGAGATTGCAGACATACTAAAGCAACCCATGGGAACCGTCACCTGGCGGTATCAGAACGCAGTCAAAAAGCTGCGTAAATATAATTTTGAATGTTCTTTTCAAGAAAATGAATCAGAAACCGCTAAGTCGGACAGAGAGGTATCGTTATGAGCAGGAATCTGGAAAAAGAATATAAAGAGCTTATGAAAGAAGAAATGCCCGATTTATGGGGTAGGATTGAAGCCGGACTTGAGCCTAAGCAGACAGGGATAAAAAAGAGGAAACTGTGGAGAAAGTACGGACCTTGGTGCATGACTGCAGCGGCCGCATGCCTGTGTCTGGCGGTGACTGTACCTTATTTATTTAACGAAATTCTATCAGAACAATCTGATTTTTGGAATGCTTCTGATGTACCTAACAATGCATCTTCGCATTATAACGCCGGGCAGCAGGGCGGTGAGGGGGCGGATTATGCCGGTGAAGCCACATCGGATTTTGAGGGTATCTATAATGAGAATGAGGCGCCGAGCGATGGAACCGGCTCTTTTGAGGATTGGGATCACGGCGATGCAGCTGCTGAAGAGAATTATGGTTCAGCTTATGAGGCCGAGGAAGGTATGTTGAAGATTCGTGGGCAGGTCATAGAGGTTTTCGAAGAAGAGGGTATTGTCGTATATACGGTGGAAATAGTGGAAACAGAAGAAGGTTTTCAGGCAGGTGAGATTATTGTGCTTAAGGAGGAAGGCATGCTGACAGAGAAACTTGAAGTAGGCGAAGTATATCAGTTCTTGTTTGATAACATGGCATACAGTGAGAATATACCTGAGTATTGGATCTATGATGCAATAAGAAATTAAAATTTTTTCCAAATAAGCCATAAATATTTATTTCCCCTTACGTGTCTTATGTATCAGGCACAGGAAAACGGTACAAAAAGACGCGACGTTGTCTTTGGTCAGCATACCGGACTGCAATAGACGAATAAGTCGTCAGGGAGGAAAAAGAGCAGTCAATATGGCCGGAAAGGAAGGGGAAAATTATGAAAAAGAAAAGGTTACTGTCAATTTTAGTGAGCATGGTTGTGACAGGAGTGTCATTATGTGGATGCGGTGGAGATTGGGGTCAGAGGTACTCGGACGGCACACCGAATGCAGCGTTAATGGAAAACCAGGCAAATTCCGGGGGCGAAGCATATGATTCTGCTCTTAACTACGGCAACTCAACATCAGGATATTATGACGGAGCTGCCGAGGCAGAGGAAGATTATGAGGACATCTTCGGAGTGGACTGGAATACGGAGGAGTACAACAGCATCGAGGAACCCGGATACAAATCTGTGGTAAATGATCCTCTCTCCACCTTTTCCGTAGATGTAGATACAGCATCTTATAGCAATCTGCGCCGTTTGATCGAATGGGGTTATACCATAGATGAAATTCCCCAGGGGGCTGTCCGGATTGAGGAAATGTTGAATTATTTTTCCTATGACTACGATCTGCCCCAGGGAGAAGAACCCTTTGGTGTTACCACCGTGATAGGGGACTGTCCCTGGAATGATAATGCAAAGCTTTTGCAGATTGGATTAAAGACTGAGGAGATTGATTTCAGCGAAGCTCCTGACTCCAACCTGATATTCTTGCTGGACGTCTCGGGTTCCATGTACAGCGATGATAAACTGCCATTGCTTCAGAAATCATTTGTGATGCTGGTGGAAGAACTCACCGAGAAAGACAGGGTATCCATTGTCACTTACGCGGGTTCAGACAAGGTGGTTCTGGAGGGCGTGAACGGGGATGAAAAGGAGGTCATCATCGATGCCATCGAGGGCCTGGAGGCTTCAGGCTCCACCAATGGTTCAAAGGGTATTCAGACCGCGTATGAATTGGCGGAAAAATATTTTATTGAGGGCGGGAACAACAGGGTCATTCTTGCCACCGACGGCGACCTGAACGTGGGCATCACCAGCGAGAGTGAGCTGCAAAAGCTGATTGAAAAGAAGAAAAAATCAGGTGTCTTCCTATCCGTACTGGGCTTTGGCACTGGCAACATCAAGGACAATAAGATGGAGACGCTGGCTGACAAGGGTAATGGGAATTACGCATATATCGATTCTTTGAGAGAAGCAAAGAAGGTGCTTGTGGAGGAGATGGGAGCAACCCTTGTGACTGTGGCGAAGGATGTAAAGCTTCAGGTGGAATTTAATCCTGCCTATGTAAAGGGATATCGTCTTCTGGGTTATGAAAACAGAACTCTGGCAACAGAGGACTTTGATGATGATACGAAGGATGCAGGAGAAATCGGCGCTGGTCATATGGTAACGGCTCTCTACGAGATCATCACTGTGGATTCTGCCCAGGAGATACCCCAGACAGATTTAAAATATCAGGATCAGGGGAACACCGGTGTGGAAAACGGAGAATGGCTGAATATCAGCATCCGCTACAAAGACCCAGAGTCGGAGGAAAGTAAGCTGTGTACCTATCCCGTAACAGAGGATAAGTACATGGAAAAACCCACGGAGGATTTCTATTTTGCGGCAGCGGTAGCAGAGTTCGGTCTGCTGGTCCGCGATAGTAAATACAAAGGAAATGCTTCCTTTGAACATATAAGGGAGTTGTTGAAGAAGGTAGATACCGAGGCTGACGAGTACAAGGATGAATTTGTTGATTTAGTTAAGAGGCTGCAGAGGAACAGCTGATAGGGGTAAAATAATTTATTATATGGATTTATGAACAGGTAAGGGCAATCAATGAAACAGTTGGTTGTCCTTAGTTATATAATCGAAGGAATTGACAGCCAAATTATCAGCCCTTATAATAAATATTGTATTACTTGAGAGCAAGTGCGCGGATAATACAGGGAAGGAAATGCGAGAATGCGCAGGACATTGTCAACATTTAGAAAAATCATTGTGAGAGGATACGCAGCATTAGCAATATGCATGCTGTTGCTTGTTATTTTTATACTACTGGAGCGGCGTGGATTACGTGTGGACTACGGACTTGGCTCTTTCGTGGATATCAGTGGGGTTTGGACCACGGAAGAAGGCAGTACAGCGGAACTGTACCTGTTGGAGAAGGAATCCTCAGCCAGCATCTATTACCTGATCCCTCAGATGGAGCAGGATACCAGTCTGGTTTATCGCACTCAGAACGTGTTCACACAGGTGTATCTGGATGGGGAGATGATTTACGAAACAGAGAGGCCAGATCAGAATTTCTATGACAGATATCCGGGGAGCCGTTGGAACCTCTTAAGTTTTTCTCCAGATCAGGCAGGACAACAGTTGGAACTGCGGATTACAGAAGCTTATGCCGGTGAGGGTCTCAAGGTTGATCATTTTTACTGGGGAGACCGGGCCGCCATTGTCTTAGCTGTCATTCGTGAAAAGCTGGCTTCGGTGTTGATCAGCATTGTGATCTGTCTGGTCGGTCTGTTCATGATTGTTCTGGACATTCCCCTGAATCACAATAAAAAAAGCAAAAACCATAGTCTGCGTTTCCTTGGACTTTTTTCTGTACTCATTGGCGGCTGGTGTCTGGTGGAGACAAATGTGCTTCATTTCTTTAACGCGGATCCACAGATCCTGCAGGTCATAGACAATATTCTGCTCATTCTGTCATTGATGCCCATGGTGCTGTATGCTGATTGGACCTATGGCATACTGCGTTATTGGATAGTCCGGATTGCCTGTGTGCTGCAGATGCTGTTCTTGCTGGCATGTGTTATATTCCCTGTGGTTGGTCTGACGGACTGGCATGGAATGCTACCTGTGGCCAGGGTTTTTATGGGTTTCTGTGCAATGGGTTTTGTGGCATGGACGGCAAGGAAAAATATATCCATTCTTTCCTCAGGGAGGCACCGCCGCGGAGCGGGAGTATGGGCGGTCAGCCTGCAGCTGCTGGGGATTGGTGCTATTGGAATTACCGTTGTACTGGAGCTGGTGCGGTTTGGTGGTGCAGGTGTGATGGATAGTGCACTGATAACGCGCTTTGGTTTACTTGTGTTTATTGTCTGCTTCGCTGTTGGAAGCCAGTTCAGCGCTTACCAGTTGATGGTTCAGGGGATGGAGTACGACAGTGTACACAAGCTGGCTTACTCCGATATACTGACCGATCTGGGAAACCGAACAGCTTATCTGGAGCAGCTGGAGGAATGTGTGAAAGTGCATGTGAAGGAGCTTGGAGTAGTATTCATGGACATTAATAACCTAAAGACGGTGAACGATTCCTATGGTCATGATATGGGAGATATGATGATCCAGATGGCGTCCAAGGTTATCGAAGGAAGCTTTGGAGATTATGGCATGGTTTTCCGACTTGGCGGCGATGAGTTCTGTGCCCTGCTGGAGGAGGATGCTCAGAAAAAGTATGATCAGGCTCTGGAGGCCTTTCAGAAAGGAATCCGGGAGGCAAACGATAAAAACGAGTATAGCTTTACACTTCAGATTGCTCATGGCTTTGCCGTCTGCGAAGCGGATTCCAAAGAGTCCGTGGAGAAGGCGGTACAGACGGCGGATGAGCGGATGTACCAAAACAAGGCGCAGCTGAAGGCATAATATTTAAATCCCCGACGGCAGTCCTTCATGGACACGGCCTTCGGGGATTTTTGTCAGGCGGCTTTTATCCGAGGATACCGGGCGGGAATCAGCTTTGCCCGCTGTAAAGCCATGTATAGGACTGGCAACAGGATCAATTGGAGAATGATGCCGGGCAGGCTGGATACAAAATAGCCGGTAGCCCATGACTTCAAAGTAACAGGTGCAAAAATACCCAAGGTCAGTGCTCTTAAGATACCGGTAAGAATGCGACCTGTCAACATAGCGGTGATTAGGCTGATGTACAGGTCAGCTGTCTGTTTGCCGGTGTGTACCAGCTGTATCATGATACCAGAAATCAGACCATACAGCGCCAGTTCCACCATCATGTTTGGCAGATACCCAAGCCCAGGCATGCTGGTGAGCAGGCTGGAGAGCAAGGGACCTATGATGCCGCAGACTAAACCGTAAGGCCAGCCACATACCAGTCCGCAGAGCAGTACGGGAAGGTGCATGGGGGAGAGCAATGTGCCAAGGTTCAGCGACCCGATTCCGGGTATAAAATGCAGTGCCATAGGAAGCACTACACACAGTGCGATGCACACCGCAGTGGTAACAGTTCTTGTCAAATGATTCATTTTGCTCATATTTCCTCTCTTTCTGCCGCAATAACGGCACAAAAAAACCATGAAAACCGAAGCTCCTTTCAAGGAGCTGCAAGCCTTCATGGCATTCGCTTAGATTATTTAAAACATTATGTCAATATTTACTCAACTACGTTTACAGTGTGGTATGGTATAGAGCATTCTTCAAAATGCGCCACTTCTTCCTGAAGCAGCTTCACATACCTATCATACATGAAAAATCCATATTGTCAAGAGTGAGTAGGGAACTTTGTGAAAGAGAAAGAGACTGAAGAATTTTGCGAAAGAGACTGAGAAACATTTTGAAAGAGACTGAGGAACTTTTTGAAAGCCCCTTGAAGAATGAGGTGCGGACATGTTATGATTAAAAAGTTGTCAGGTGTTCGCTTGAAAGGTAAGAATATTATGAAGATCATGGTTATGGATGGACAGGGAGGCGGCGTGGGCCGCAGTTTGATAGAGGAGCTGCATTCGAGGTATCCGGAGGCGGAATTGATAGCGGTGGGAACTAACGCCACGGCCACCTCTAACATGATGAAGGGCGGAACTAACGAGGGGGCAACCGGCGAGAACGCGGT
Organism: Acetatifactor sp.; assembly: GCA_022511425.1. GTDB lineage: Bacteria > Bacillota > Clostridia > Lachnospirales > Lachnospiraceae > Acetatifactor. Next base: position 21,492 of record JAFLRO010000005.1, on the reverse strand, counting down.
GGTTTACAACAGCACCAGGGTGGATGCTATTTTGGGACCTATCGGGATTGTGATGGCAAATGCCATGTTGGGTGAGATTACTCCTCGAATGGCAGAGGCAGTGGCATCCAGTGATGTGCCAATTCTACTGATTCCCATGAGCCGCTGTAATGCCCAGGTGATGGGTGTAGAGAACAGGAAATTGGCAGACAATATCAGAGAAGCGGTGGAACGGCTGGCTGAATTATGTGGATAGATTCGGACTGACAGGAAGGAAAGGCACTATGCAGTTTGTGGAGTATATGAAAGGTCAGACTGCTCGACATCAGGCTATGGAGCCTGTGGATGTAATGAAATTATGTTATCAGGCTGCATTTGGTGCCGAGCATCTTCTTGAGGACAGAGAGGCGGCATATCAATATCTTCTCCGGGAATATGACCGGATGCAGCCTGAACCGTCAGAGCCTTTGCATGAATCAATCAGCGAGGATGTATGCCGAGTAAATCTTAGAGCGTGGAAATACAGGAAGCTGCCTGTGAAGTGGCTTTTTCAGATGTTTGCAGCAACGGCGGCTCAGCCTATACAGGGAGGAATAACGGTGTTCCGAAACTGCCTGCAGGAAACAGCGAAGCTTGCTGACACAGGAGCGTTCCATTTTTCACGGAAGGATTGGGAGGAATTCCTGAAAGATTATCCTACAGAAAATCCGGTGGCCGTACACCACAGTGAGGCCTACCGGCAGGCGGAGAGGCCTGCATATCGTTTGGTATGTGCACGGTTTCTCAGGATTATTCCGGTGCTGGAGGCTGTCTGTGCAGCCGAGGCAAACGCGGGTGCGTCCGGGAGATGTATAGTTGCCGTTGACGGACGCTGTGCCTCCGGAAAGAGTACATTAGCAGAGCTTCTGGCTATGGTGACAGGAGCCGGTGTGGTTCATATGGATGATTTTTTTCTGCCGTCTGAGTTGCGGACGGAGGCAAGACTGAAAGAACCCGGCGGAAATGTACATTATGAGCGGTTTCGGACGGAGGTGCTGCCCGCTTTGAATTGTAGCGAAGATTTTTCCTATCGCCGCTTTGACTGCAGCAGGATGGAACTGGGAGAGGAGCGGAAAGTAACGGGAAAAGGAATTCTGGTGGTGGAGGGCGCATACAGCTGTCATCCAAAACTGGGAAACTATATGACATTGCGGGTGTTTAGCGATGTGGAGAGCAAGGAACAGCTGCGCCGCATCGGTGTGCGGGATGGGGAGGAGGCTCTGGAGGCTTTCAAACAGCGATGGATTCCTATGGAGGAGAATTACTTTACAGCATTTGGAATTCGGGATAAGGCGGATATCGTTTTGTAGGTTTATGTTGCTGGAAGCAGAATGACAGGTAATTTGGAGTGCAGTGAGGAGAACGGTACATGTTTCAACGTTTTTATCCGGACAATGAGGTGGATAGCGCCTATGACATCAACTATGAAACCCTGTATGAAAAAGGTGGTCGAGGTGTGATTTTTGATATAGACAATACCCTGGTACCCCATGGCGCTCCAGCGGATGAGAGGGCGGTACAGCTCTTTGTGAGACTGCGGAGGATAGGCTTCAGGACGGTACTTTTGTCCAACAACAAGGAGCCCAGGGTAAAATCCTTTGCGGAAAGTGTGGGATCGCTGTATGTGTTCAAGGCAGGAAAACCCGGCGGCAGAGGATATGCCAAAGCCATGACTGATATGGGAACCACTCCGGAGAATACGCTGTTTGTGGGGGATCAGCTATTTACAGATGTATGGGGAGCAAAGAAAATGGGAATTGTCACTTACCTGGTGAAGCCTATTCATCCCAAAGAGGAGATTCAGATTGTGCTTAAGCGAAAGCTGGAGCGGATCGTACTCTTTTTCTACCACCGCAGGATGCGGGGGTGGTGAGAACAGTGATGCGACGGATTGGATTGGGACAGATGGGAAAAAGATGGCAAATATGGAAAGGACGGAATCAGGAGACACTATGAAGATTAACGGCTACACTCGCACCTGCGGGTTGATGGGAAACCCGGTGGAACACACTATGTCACCGGCTATACACAATACACTGGCAGAAGCGCTGGGTGAGAATCTGATATATGTTCCTTTTCATGTACCCGAGGGACATGTGGGGGAGGCGGTAAGCGGAGCCTATGCGCTGAACCTGTTGGGCTGTAACGTGACGGTGCCTTACAAAGCCCAGGTAATCCCTTTCCTGCGGGAAATCGATCCTTTGGCAGAGCAGATCGGAGCGGTGAATACTCTGGTGCGGACAGAAGGAGGTTTTAAGGGCTACAACACAGATATGCCGGGGTTATACCGCGCTATGTGTGAGGACGGTGTTAAGATAGAGGGAGAGAAGGTACTGATACTGGGGGCCGGAGGAGTTGCAAGGGCAGTGGCTATGCTTCTTATACATAAGGGAGCGGAGCGTATTGTCATCCTGAACCGCACTCTGGAAAAGGCGGAGCAGATTGCCCTGGAGGTCAACAGCTGTGCCGACCGGCCGGCAGTGACTGCACTTGCTCTGGCGGATTATGGCAAATTGCCCAAGGACAAATATCTTGCCATTCAGGCTACCAGCCTGGGGATGTTCCCGAATGTGGAGGATGTGGTGATTGAGGATCCCAGCTTTTACTGCTATATCCACACAGGTTATGATCTGGTTTTCAATCCGGCTGAGACAAGGTTCATGGAGCTGGTAAAGAAAAGTGGCGGCAAGGCCTTTGGTGGGCTTAAGATGCTGCTGTATCAGGGAATCATTGCCTATGAGCTATGGACGGGAGCCCGGGTGGACAGGGAGCTGGCCGGAAAGGCTTATGCAGAGATGAAACAGGCTATGGGTCTGTAGGCGGGGTGAGTCAATGAGAAATAGAAATCTGGTTTTGACAGGATTTATGGGCAGCGGCAAGACCTCTTTAGGCATTAGGCTGTCGTACAGGCTGAAGATGCCTGTGGAGGACACTGACAAGTTGATCGAGCGCCGGGAGGGCAGGAGCATCAATGACATTTTTGCTGTGGATGGAGAGGCATATTTCCGGAGGAAGGAGACAGAACTGCTGGCAGAGCTTGCAGAGAAACGGCAGAATGTTAAGATTTATTCTGTGGGGGGAGGCACCCCTGTAAACTCAGATAACTGGAAATTATTGAAGCGGCTGGGGACTGTGGTCTGGCTGCGTGTGAAGCCGGAAACGGTTTACGAGAGATTGAAAGGAGACACTACAAGGCCGCTTTTGCAGTGCGAGGATCCACTAAGTAGAATCCGGGAACTTTTGGAAAGCCGCCGGGAGGCTTACGCGTCCTGTGCGGATATTGTAGTAGATGTGGACGGTTTGAAGATGGAGGAAATCCTGCAGAAAATTGAGGAGGAAATAAGCAAAATGAAGCTTTTAGTGATCAATGGACCAAATATTAACTTCCTGGGAATCAGGGAAAAGAGCGTATATGGTACCCAGGATTATCAGTATCTGCTGGACTTAATTCAAAAAAAGGCTGAAGAAACGGGCTGTATCATTGAAGTATTCCAGAGCAATCACGAAGGCGCCATCATTGACAGGATTCAAGAGTCCTATTTTGACGGAACGGAGGGCATAGTTATCAATCCCGGCGCATATACCCATTACAGCTATGCCATCAGGGATGCCTTGGCCAGTATTACAGTGCCGAAGGTTGAAATACACATTTCGGACATTACCGCTCGGGAGGAATTCCGAAGGACATCTGTCACTGCTCCAGTGTGTGACAAACAGATTTACGGCGAAGGGCTGGAAGGGTATTTGATGTCCATTGACTATATTTTGAACAAAGAATAAACAGTTTCCAAAAAAATTTACTAAAATAGTTGAAATTTGTACATTTTTATATTAAACTAATCTGGAATTATGTTTAGTTTAGAATATTAGGAGGAAATAGTATATGATTTCAGCAGGTGATTTCAGAAATGGTATTACCATTGAATATGATGGTAATGTGTACCAGATTATTGAATTCCAGCATGTAAAACCTGGAAAGGGCGCAGCTTTTGTCAGGACAAAGCTGAAGAATATTAAGAATGGTGGTGTGGTTGAGAAGACCTTCCGCCCCACGGAGAAGTGCCCCCAGGCTCGTATTGATAGAAAAGATATGCAGTATCTGTACTCCGACGGCGACCTGTACTACTTTATGGATACCGAGAATTACGAGCAGATCGCACTGAATGCTGAAGCAGTGGGTGATGCTCTGAAGTTCGTGAAGGAGAACGAGATGTGTAAGGTCTGCTCCCACAATGGCAGCGTGTTCTCTGTGGAACCCCCTCTCTTTGTAGAACTGGAGATCACCGAGACAGAGCCCGGATTCAAGGGAGACACCGCGACCGGAGCAAACAAGCCTGCGACGGTGGAGACCGGTGCGCAGGTAGCTGTTCCTCTGTTCGTAGAGCAGGGTGACAAGATTAAGATCGACACCAGAACCGGTGAGTATCTTTCCCGCGTATAACGACTGTGCATTATTCTTTCTATTTAAGACTTGTAAGGCAATGATACCCTTTTGGGTGTTGTTGCCTTTTTATTTTCTAAAGTTTCTGTAATTCTGTCTATGTGGATCAGTGCCGCTGTCCACGAAAAAATCTACTGCCATCCTGACTGGCATCTAAATATTCAAAAATCTAATATAAGCGGTGCAGAAAGAGGAAAAATGAATATAAATGAATTTGCACAAAAAGTGTGTAGGGCGGTTGGTGAAGAACTCGGTGCAAAATACAATGTAGAACTGAAGGAAGTAAGAAAAAATAACGGAGTGATGCTGCATGGGCTTCTGATATCTTCAGGAGAGGGTAATGTGGTGCCCACCATATATCTGGAGCATTTCTTCAGGGTCTACGAGGAGGGAATGACATTCGGGGAAATTATACGCAGGCTTCTGGAAGTGCACGGACAGGATGTACCGGCAAGGAACATTGATATGGAGTTTTTCAGAAGCTATGAAAAGGTCTGTGACAGAATCTGTTATAGGCTGATAGGGAGAGCCGGCAATGAGGAGCTTTTGAAGGATATCCCCTTCGTGGATTTTCTCGACATGGCAATCTGCTTCTTTTATGCTTATAAAGGAGAGAGCCTGGGTGAGGGTAGCATTATGATACACAATTCCCATATGGAGATATGGAAGTGCGGCGTGGCTGATCTGATGGAGAGGGCACAGCAGAATACACCTAAGCTGTTCCCATGGCAGTGTTGTACCATGGAAGAAGTACTCCGCGAAGTGACGGATAAAAAACTCCAGGAAGAGCTTTTGGCTAAGGAAGTACCCATGAGAGTGCTTAGCAACCATCAGCGGATGAATGGTGCAGTATGTCTGATTTACCAGGGAGTGATGGAGAAACTTGCTGAGGAGCATCAGGCTGATCTATACATCCTGCCCAGTTCCATTCATGAGGTCATTCTTTTGCCGGATAGTGGGAAAGAGAATCCCGACGATCTGAAGTCCATGATTGTTCAGGTGAATAGGACACAGGTTGCGCCGGAGGAAGTGCTGTCCGATAGTCTGTATCGATACGACCGTGGAAAAAGGCGTGTTGAAATTATTATGTAGTTCCGTTCTGTAGTTTCGTCATATTATTACTTTTTCTATTTCGTTCGCTTTTTTATTTCTATTTCTTTATTTTTTAATTTCATGGTAGACAGATTAAGGTTTTTATGATATTATAGTCAGGGTGATGTAACAATTTTGTAATATTTGCAGCCGTAGTCTAACGGATAGAACGAAGGCCTCCGACGCCTTTAATGCAGGTTCGATTCCTGTCGGCTGCATTTGCATCACCCTGCACTGTAATAGATATAGCCAATTGAGGAGCCGCTTGCGGCTTTTTCCGTTTATAGAAAGGTTGATTTTATGCAAAGGAATAAACTGTCTGTCATACGTGATTTTATAGTAAAGCATTGTAAAATTGTTTTTCCTATAATAGTGATAGTTGTTGTGGCTTTTACCGTATCGGTTGCGCTGCATGTGAACCGGGAAAGAAATACTGAGGATAGCAGCGATATAGAGGGAAGTACTGATCATGAAGATGGGAATGAGATGCTGAATCTGGATGAAATACCGGAAATACCGCTGCTGCCAAATGAGAATAGTGCAATATACACACTGGTTGCAACTTATTATAATGCCCTTGGCGTAGGAGATATGGAGACTCTTGCGTCTACCTACGATACAATTTCTGACAGTGAGCTTCTGTGGAAGCAAGCACTGTCGCCCTATTTGGATCATTACGCAGAGCTTCAGGTGAATACGAAGCAGGGGCCTGTGGCTGATTCAGTTATTGCCTATATATATTATCGTGTGTGTTTTGTAAATCATGAAGAAGAGTTTCCAGGCTATGAAATGTTATATATCTGTACGAACGAGGATGGAAGCCTTTACATCAAGAATGAGTCAAACTTTACCGAGGAGGATATTGCATATATTACTGCAGTCAGCAGTCAGGATGATGTAATTGAGTTCAACAACCGTGTGAATGTAGAATATAAAGACCTTATGCGCGAGAAACCCTATCTGCTGAAATATATGGAAGAAGTAATAAATCAAAGGGATATTGACTATGGAATTTTACTTGCCAGCCTGAATAAGGCTGACTCACCGGAAGATGGAAACGAAGGTGAAGGAGAAAATCAGGAAGGTGAAGGGACTACTGCAACACCTGAGCCCGGGACGGAGACTGTTCCTGCGTATGCGACCGCAACAACCAGCGGACTCAATGTGAGAAGTTCTGACAGTACGCAAGCCAGCAGTTTAGGCAAGATTGGCAAAGGAACCAGACTTCAGGTTCTGGAGGTTCGTGTCAATGGCTGGACAAAGGTACTCTACAATGGTAGTGAAGGATATATTAAGACAGAGTATCTTGAATTTGAGGAGAGTGCCGCGGGGCAGAATGTTATTGGTACTGTGACCGCTGTGGAAAATGTCAGAATTCGTGCGGATTCCAGTACATCGTCAGAGCATCTCGGCACGCTGATAAAGGGAGAAAAACTGGATCTGCTGGCGGTGGAAGGCGAATGGTGCAAGGTGGTGTTCAACGGCAGGACGGCATATGTCATGGGTAAGTATGTGACTGTGCAGCAGTGAGGTGTGATGTATAAATAAATGGAAAATGGACAGCCTTTTACAGAAGACCTGTAAGAGGCTGTTTGTGCGAGCAACGAGCCGGGCGACAGAATTCATAATTAAATTCAGTGCCCGTGCTTGCACGAGGCAATGAACTTAATTATGAATTCTGTGATGCGGCGACTGCCGCATCACCGAGCGCCAGCGAGGTGTGCCCGGCGCTCGGCGCCAGCGAGGTGTGCCCGGCGCTCAGGCGACAGAGTTTATAATTCAGTTCTAAAAAACAAATTCAGAGCCGTACAGACGGCAGAAAAGAGGAGCTATGACATCACATGAGGCAGCAGTATACAGAGAGATACAACGAAACACAGACATGGCCATGAAAGCCATAAATACTATTGCGGACAAAGTAAACGATGATGCTCTTTCCATGCAGATTTCCAGACAGTCGCTGAAATATTCTGAGCTCCATAACGAGGCATCCAGACAGCTGTTGAATGCGAGAGTGGAGAATTACAGAAGCAGCGCACTTTCGGACGCATTGCTCCGAACCGGTATCCATTATAATACCATGCTGAACACCAGTACTGGGCACATTGCAGAGATGATGATCAAGAGCAGCACAAACGGCATTTTAGAGATGGAGAAAGTACTAAAGCACAATGAGAATGCGGGTCCAAAGCCGGTGGCGCTGGCAAAGCAACTAATTGAGTTTGAAGAGAAAAATGTGGAGAGATTGAAGCAGTATCTATGATAAGATGGTAGATTGGGCGGTGAAATAGCGCAGATTGCACAGTATGTGGATGGTATATTGTGCAATTTGTCTAAAAAACATGTTAAAACTTTTACGATTTAACGGAGTAAAGTGTGTTGAGAATTTATTGTCCACAGGTTATAATAAACGGTGGTGCAATGTGCCGTATATACTTAATAACAAGGAGGACATGACAATGTCATATGTTGATGAAGTTTTTGACATGGTAGTGGCAAAGAATCCTGCCCAGCCCGAGTTTCATCAGGCCGTTAAGGAGGTTCTTGAGTCACTGCGAGTTGTGATTGAGGCAAATGAAGAGCAGTACCGCAAGGATGCTTTGCTGGAGAGACTTGTGACTCCCGAGAGACAGCTTCTGTTCCGCGTTCCCTGGGTGGATGACAAGGGACAGGTTCAGGTAAACAACGGTTTCCGTGTACAGTTTAATTCTGCTATCGGACCTTACAAGGGAGGTCTTCGCCTGCATCCCAGCGTAAACCTTGGTATCATCAAATTCCTGGGATTTGAGCAGATCTTTAAAAATTCCCTCACAGGTCTTCCCATCGGTGGCGGTAAGGGAGGTTCTGACTTTGATCCCAAGGGTAAGTCAGACAGAGAGGTGATGGCATTCTGCCAGAGCTTTATCACAGAGCTTCACAAATACATAGGCGCTGATACCGACGTTCCCGCAGGTGACATCGGAACCGGAGGAAGAGAAATTGGTTTTATGTACGGCCAGTACAAGAGACTCACAGGATTGTATGAGGGCGTTCTTACCGGTAAGGGATTGACCTATGGCGGATCTTTAGCAAGAACTGAAGCAACCGGCTACGGACTGCTTTATCTGACTGAGGAGATGCTGAAGTGTAACGGCAAGGATATTGCAGGCAAGACCGTAGCCATTTCAGGTTCCGGTAATGTGGCAATTTATGCTGCGCAGAAGGCACAGCAGTTGGGCGCGAAGGTTGTGACTGTGTCCGACTCTACCGGATGGATATATGATCCCGAGGGAATTGATGTTGCTCTTCTGAAGGAAGTGAAAGAAGTGAAGCGCGCAAGACTGACTGAGTATGCTGCAGCCAGAAAGAGCGCTGAGTATCACGAGAAGAAGAACGGCGAGCACGGTGTGTGGACTGTGAAGTGTGATGTGGCTCTTCCCTGCGCGACCCAGAATGAGCTGGATCTGGAGGATGCTAAGGCATTGGTTGCAAACGGCTGCTTCGCAGTGGCAGAGGGCGCTAACATGCCTACCACAATGGAGGCTACCGAGTATCTGCAGAAGAACGGTGTTCTGTTCTGCCCCGGTAAGGCTGCAAATGCCGGCGGTGTTGCTACTTCCGCTCTGGAGATGAGCCAGAACAGTGAGAGACTGAGCTGGACTTTTGAGGAAGTTGACTCAAAGCTTAAGACCATCATGGTGAACATCTTCCACAATTTGGATGATGCTGCTAAGAAGTACGGTATGGCAGGCAACTATGTGGCTGGTGCGAATATAGCTGGATTTTTAAAAGTTGCTGAGGCTATGACGGCTCAGGGTATTGTGTAATAAAGTTTTTAATATCAAGCCCTCCGCAATTCAACGATTGCGGGGGGCTTATTTGGTCATATGGCAGAAATTATTTGCTTTGTTTTTGGGGATAACCATTTCCTTGAAGATCAGTGGTCTCAGACGCAGGATTTTGATTTTCTTTATTTTGTGCAGGTCTACTGCCTTCCCATACACCGTTAGGAATCGTTCTTACAGGTTTCTTTTTGTCAGTGATTTTCATTATGCTGCCCTCCATAGTGTTAGTATTTTGTGATTTTCTGCGGATTATGCTATCAAGGTTCAAAATAGTACAGGGTTTTGAGTAAACAAAATTTGACGACTGTGAAAGCTTGATTGACAATCCGACAGATGGGGACTGGAAACGGAGAACTGGAGGTGGAGTAGATATTGGATAAATTGTGAACATTTATACAATTTGTACAAATTAACAAAAAATATCTTGAATTTGCACAAAAAAGTGGTAAAATATTGCTATATTTTACTTTAGAGGATGTAAAGTATGGTAAAAATGAGAGCGGACAAATGGATATGGGGAGTTTTGTGTTTTATTTTACTCCCGGTTTGCTTATTAGTTGTTGGACAGACTGTTTGTGCCGAAGAATCAGCCGGACGGGTGCTGTTTATCAGTTCCTATTCCTATGCTTGGGATACTGTTCAGAGTCAAATCGAGGGGCTTCGTGATGGGATTGGTCCCAATGTGGTTCTGGACTACGAGTTCATGGATACCAAACGTGTGAATGACGAGGAATCTCTGCGGTTGTTCCACGATAGCCTGAAGTATCGCATGGAGCATGTAGAGCCTTACGATGCAGTGATATTGGGGGATGATGCGGCACTTTTGTTTGCTATGGAATATCAGGAGGAGTTATTTGACGGCATCCCATTGATCTTCGAAGGAGTAAATGACGACGAGTTGGCTGCCCTTGCTGCGGAGAATCCTTACATAACCGGTATTATTGAAAAGCTTTCTGTGGAGAAGAATATTGAACTAGGTCTCTCTATTAATCCCGGTGCAAAGAGGGTAGTAGCTGTTCTGGATGATACAATTACGGGCGAGGCTGAACGTCAACGCTTTTACAGCAACGAAGATAAGTTTCCCAATTTGATTTTCAGTGAGATTAATGCTTCTGAACTACCCACCTCCCGTCTGCGTCAAGCTATGCGGTCTGTGAGTCAGGACAGCATTCTGATCTATGTAGTGATGGCAGAGGATGCCAACGGAAAACAGTACACCAATCAGGAGGCATTGGAATTGCTCGCCAGTCTGGCGAAAGTTCCTGTGCTGCGAATGGTAGAAGGCGGCATTGGAACAGGTGTGCTGGGCGGGAATGTGGTTTCCATGTATGAGTCCGGAAGGCTGGCAGCACAAATGGCTATGGATATCATTGATGGCGCAGATATTGCTGAGATGGAAGTAGTTATGGATAGCCCTAATGTGTACTGGGTAGATGCACAGGTCATGGATAAATTCGGTATATCCCGGTCTGTGTTGCCGGAGGGCGCTACGATTTATAATGAAAGTGTCTCTTTTTTCCAGCGGTACAAGGCTGTGCTGGTTCCTGGAATTATTGTATTAGTAGTGCTGGTAGTGCTTATTTTGGGTTTTGGTGTGGACAACCTGCGGCGAAGGAAACTCTTGGATCAGTTAGAGAGTGCAAGAAAGACCATAGAAACTGCTTCACAGCATGATTTCCTGACGGGTATTTCTAATAGAAGTAAGTTTATGAGTGATCTGACGCAACTGATTGACGAAAAGGTTCCTTGCACGGTTATCATGTTGGATATTGACGATTTTAAACACATCAACGATTCCATGGGTCACACGGCAGGTGATGAAGCACTTCAGCAGGTAGCACAGAGGATGAAGGAGATGGAGTCGCAAATCCTGACACCATATCGGTATGCAGGTGATGAGTTTATAATGATTCTGCGGAGCAGCCAGGGCAAGATTGTGGAAAAGACAGCTTATCAATGCCGTCAGATATTTACAAAGCCCTTTGTGCTGAACAAGACCAAGACAAAGATATGTGGTAGTATCGGAATCGCGTCTTATCCTAAAGATACGGAGGATATGGAGGAGTTGGTCATCTATGCAGATGCCGCCATGTACCAGGTAAAAAAGAACGGAAAGAACGATTTTGCCTTTTATCAGAAAGGAATGAAAGGGGAGGCTTGAAACCTCCCTTTTTTCTTGCAAAAAGCTATGGCATTGTAGGGGAAAAATTGTTATAATCATGCATAGGGTGTATACGAAACATATGGTAACGGATGGTTGTGAAATTCAACACCGGCACAGCATGGAGGCAAAATGGCGGCCAAAAAATATTATGGAGTAAAAAAGGGAAAAATAACAGGAGTTTTTAATTCCTGGCAGGCTTGCAAAGCTTCTGTGGAGGGATATTCCGGAGCAGAGTATAAGGGATTTGCTACATTGGAGGATGCAAAAGCATATTTGGGAGATCAGTTTGACCTGTGTTTTGAAACCTTGGAAGAATTTGGAGAGAGCAAGGCCGAAGCGGCAGAACTTCCCGCTGAAGGGTGGTTGCTGGCCTATGTGGATGGAAGCTATGACGATTCTCTAAAAAAATACGCTTTTGGATGTGTGTTTATTTTATCGGATGGCCGTGTCTATACGGAGTACGGAAACGGTGACAATGCTCAGTCCCTACAGCACCGGAATGTGACGGGCGAGATGCTGGGAGCCATGTATGCTGTCCAATTTGCCAGGTTGAACGGTTTTTCAAAACTGGAGATATGTTTTGATTATCAGGGGATTGAGAAATGGGTCACCGGTGAATGGCGGGCAAAGACGGATCTGACGGACAAGTATGCCAATTCCATGCGGGAGTGGGCTAAGAGCATTGAGATACGTTTTACTAAGGTGGCAGCCCATACAAATATATGTTATAATGAACTGGCGGATAAAATGGCAAAAACAGGCCTCAGAAAGGGAAACGGTGTGCCAAAGGTAAGGCGGATAGAGGATATGGAAGAGTATCATGGAACAGATGCGATTGAATAAGTTTCTGGCACACAGTGGTGTATGCTCACGCAGGGATGCGGATCATTTGATTGAGCAGGGTGCAGTGCTTGTAAATGGCATTGTGGCAAAGCCTGGACAGAAGGTCGATGAAACAGCTCAGGTTACAGTTTATGGCAAGCCGGTCAAGTTGAGTGAAAAAACTGTCGTTTTGGCTTTCTATAAACCTTTAGGTATTACGTGTACGGAGAGAGATTCACATGCTGAAAAGAAGATTTCCGATATCATGTGTTATCCTATACGAGTCACCTACGCAGGACGCCTTGACCGGGATTCCGAAGGGCTGCTTTTGCTTACCAATGACGGGGATTTGATACAGGCTATGATGCGGGGAGCTAATAAGCATGAGAAAGAGTACCTGGTAAGGGTGGATAAAGAAATTACAAATGAATTATTGGAAAAAATGTCAGGTGGTATTTATTTAAAGGAATTAGATGTAACGACCAGGGAATGTACCGTGGAAAAGACGGGAAAATACACATTTCGTATTATTCTGACCCAGGGAGTAAACAGGCAGATCCGGCGGATGTGTGAAGCTTGCGGTTATCGGGTACGGGAACTAAAGCGTATCAGGATCATGCATATCACGCTGGGTGGCTTGAAGCCGGGGGAGTATGTTGAACTGTCGGAGGTGGATATAGAGCGTCTATATCAGGATTGTGGAATCAGAACAGCGCAAATAGTGTGAGAATAAGTAAGCTATTTTGTGAAATATGATTAGTATAGTACACTGGACGACATGACTGGAAGTTTGAGAGGTATGTAGGATGCAGAGCGAAAAGATAGAGCGGATTAAATATCTTGTGGAGACCCTGAATCGGGCATCCAAAGCTTATTATGCAGAGGACAGGGAAATCATGAGTAATCGTGAGTACGATGCTCTCTATGATGAACTTGAGCTCCTGGAGCAGGAGACGGGGTTGGTAATGGCTGACAGTCCTACTGTGAACATCGGTTATGAAGCTGTTGAAGAATTACCTAAAGAGCGTCATGAGAGTCCGATGCTGTCGCTGGGCAAAACGAAAAGCCGAGAAGAGCTGAGGGACTGGTTGCAGGGTAATCCTGCAATCATGAGTTGGAAACTGGACGGATTGACCATAGTGCTCACGTATAATGACGGAAAACTTGCAAAAGCCGTTACAAGAGGCAATGGTGAGATTGGAGAGGTAATTACCAACAATGCAAGGACCTTTAAGAACCTGCCCCTGACCATTTCTTTTTCAGATGAACTGGTGCTGCGGGGAGAGGCTGTGATCAGTTACCCCGATTTTGAGAAGATCAATGGTGAGATTGAGGATGCGGAAGCAAAGTACAAGAATCCACGGAATTTGTGCAGTGGTTCTGTGCGGCAGCTGAACAACGAGATTACAGCGAAACGGAACGTACAGTTTTATGCTTTTTCTTTAGTGAGTGCGGAGGGGATGGATTTTCATAACTCCCGCCAGGAACAGTTTGATTTCCTGGCAGAGCAGGGATTTCAGGTAGTGGAACATTACAAGGTGACAGAAGAGAATATTCTGGAAACTATAGACCTTTTCGAAAAAAAAATCGAGAGTTATGAAATTCCTTCCGATGGTCTGGTACTCACTTACGAGGATATTGCTTATGGTCAGTCGCTGGGCAGGACCGCTAAATTTCCCCGTCATTCTATTGCCTTTAAATGGGCGGATGAAGTGCGGGAAACCACTCTGCAGGAAATCGAGTGGAGTGCCAGCCGGACAGGCCTGATCAATCCGGTGGCAATCTTTGAGCCGGTGGAGCTGGAGGGAACTACAGTGAGCAGGGCATCCGTTCACAATATCAGCATTCTGCGGGCGCTGAAACTGGGTATCGGTGACCATATTACAGTGTATAAGGCGAATATGATCATTCCTCAGATAGCGGAGAATCTGACATGCAGCAATACACTTGAGATTCCCAAGGTCTGTCCGGTCTGTGGCGGACAGACGGAGATTCGGCAGCTCAATGATGTACAGACGCTTTATTGTGTGAATGAGGAATGTCCGGCTAAGCAGATCAAGGCTTTTACCCTTTTTGTGAGCCGTGATGCCATGAACATTGACGGCCTTTCTGAGGCAACCCTGGAGAAACTGGTGGACAAGGGCTTTATCCAGGAGTACGCGGATCTGTTCCACTTGGAGCAATATCGGGAACAAATTGCTGAGATGGAAGGTTTTGGAGAAAAGTCTTGTCAGAATTTATTGGACAGCATTGATAAGGCTCGTGAGACAACACTGCCCCGGCTGGTTTACGCTCTTGGCATTGCAAACATCGGTGTAGCCAATGCGAAGATGCTTTGCCGTTACTTTGATAATGATTTGACGAAGATGAGAGAAGCGGATGCGGAGACACTGAGTGCCGTGGACGGTGTGGGAGAAGTAATTGCCACTGCTTTTGTTGAATATATGCGGGATCCGAGAAATGTGAAAAAACTGGAGAATCTACTTCCGGAACTGCACATTGACATTCCTAGAATTGATGAGGGTAATCAGACACTAAAGGATATGAGTTTTGTAGTTACTGGAAGCCTGAACCGATTTGCCAGCCGAAATGACTTGAAGGATTTGATTGAACAACGGGGCGGTAAGGTGACGGGAAGTGTCACGAACAAGACCACCGGTCTCATAAATAATGACATCAATTCTTCTTCCTCCAAGAACAAGAAAGCTAAAGAATTGGGAGTGCCTATACTATCGGAAGATGAATTTCTGGAAAGGTATAATATTCATGTATGAAAGCCAGGGTATGCCAGTCAGTAAGGGTAAAATGTAATAACTGTAAAATAGAAAGTGGAGAGTTAACTGTTATGCCTATTAAAACACAAAGTGATCTGCCTGCCAAAGAAATTCTGGAAAAAGAAAATATATTTATGATGGATGAGTTCCGGGCAGCTCATCAGGATATCCGACCCCTTCAGGTGCTGATCCTGAACAATATGCCCATCAAGCAGGATACGGAACTTCAACTGCTGCGGGCGCTATCCAATACGCCTTTGCAGGTGGAAGTGACCTTTATGAATGTTAAAAGTCATATATCACTGAATACATCTGCCAGCCATTTGAACAAGTTTTATACTACTCTGGATGAGATCCGTGACAAACGGTTCGACGGTATGATCGTCACTGGAGCGCCGGTGGAGGACATTCCTTTCGAGGAAGTGGACTATTGGGAGGAATTCTGCGAGATTCTGGACTGGGCGGAGACTCACGTGACCTCCACGCTGCATATTTGCTGGGCTGCTCAGGCTGGGATGTATCACTATTATGGAATCAATAAGAAAGCGCTGCCTCAGAAGCTGTTCGGCATCTATGAACACAAGGTGGCAAACCGCAAAATACCGTTGGTGAGAGGTTTTGACGATGTGTTCCTGGCACCCCACAGCCGTCACACGGAGACGCCGGCGGAGGCCATTCACGCCTGTAAGGAGCTGACTGTGCTGGCGGAGTCGCCGGTGGCCGGAGTATTCCTTGCCATGGCGGAGGAAGGGAAAAAAATCTTTGTGACAGGACATCCCGAGTATGACAGGTACACTCTGAGGAATGAGTACCTGCGCGACTTGGGAAAAGGTCTGCCCATTCAGGTGCCCTATAACTATTTCCCCGGCGACGACCCGGAGCAGAAGCCCCTGTTGCAGTGGCGCTCCCACAGCAACAATCTCTACAGCAATTTTCTGAATTACTATGTATACCAGATTACTCCCTATGATTTGGATGAGATGTCAGGGGCAATCTGGATTTAGATATTATATTTCCAGCTTGATTTTTTTCCAATTTTATGCATATTTTCCAGCCTTGTCCATATACTTTACAGAAGGATATTCGGTTGTACAATGATAGCAGCCGTTAAATCCGGCGAAAGGAGAATGCATATGGCAAGAGGACAGCGCAAGACCATTGACGAGAAGATCACTGCAAAACAGGAACTGATAGAGGCGCTGCTGACCCGGGTAGAATCGGAGAAGCGGGAATTGGAAGAACTCTATCAGGAGAAGAAACGCAAGGAACTGGAGGTTGTCACAGACATAATTGAGGAGAACGGGTTAAGCCCTGAGGAAGTTGCTAATATATTGCAGCAGTATCTGGACAATCGGGATGAGATGGTGTCTTAATTTGAAATCGAAAACTATGGCAAAAGGCGGTGCAGCCCTGTAGAGGACTGTGTCGCCTTTTGTTCGTAACTCAACCTGCGGTTGCATAGACCTAAATGATTCTGTGATACCAATTTCTGTATCAGCCTGATAAAATGAAAATACAGATGCATCTGAAAAAAGAAGGAAGGAAAATTCAATAATGAAAATAGGCGATAAAATCAACGAACTAAGAAAGAAGCAGGACATTACCCAGGAAAAGCTTGCAGCCTATCTCAATATTTCCTATCAGGCGATCAGTAAATGGGAGAACGGAGGTTCCTATAGCTAAAGATATGCTATAAAATATGACAACACCACGCTTATATATTGTCTGTTCTAATAGTTAATTTTACGGACAATTCTGAACTGGAATACATACAGAATTGTCCGTTTTGTATCGAGATGCAAAGTTATAGATTGATAAATTCACATATATACGATAGAATTAAGTTCAGACATTGGGAGGTGGGTTTATGCTGGAAAATCAAAATATTGAATGGAAAGAATCTTGGAGAGATGAATATTTAAAATGGATTTGTGGTTTTGCCAATGCTCAGGGTGGTAAAATTTATATTGGTATAGATGATACAGGAAAGGTCATTGGCATAAAGAATGGGAAAAAGCTTTTAGAGGAGATACCAAACAAGATTCAAACAAATCTAGGGTTCTTTGCAGATGTGAATCTGCTTTCAAAGGATGGATCAGAATATATTGAGATTGTTGTAAGCCCCAGCAGTTACCCAGTTAGTTATAAGGGGGAATATCATTTTCGCAGTGGCAGTACAAGACAAGTGTTGCGTGGTACAGCATTGACCGAGTTTATTTCTTCAAAAACAGGTATTCGCTGGGAAGATTCCATTATTGAAGATGTGTCAGTAGAGGATTTAGATAAGGAGAGCTTTGACATTTTCCGAAGGGAAGCGATACATAGTAAACGCATGACAAAGGTTGATTTAGATATGAGCAATGCAGAGTTGTTGGATAGCTTAGGTTTGCTGAAGGATGGAAAACTTACCAGAGCTGCTGTGTTGCTTTTTCATAGGATGCCACAAAAATGGATGTTCGGAACCTATACAAAAATTGGGAAATTCGGAAAAGGCTCTGATTTACAGTATCAGGATGAAGTTATTGGCTCATTGTTTATGCAGGCAGAACGTGTAATTGAACTGATATATCTGAAATATTTGACGGCACCCATTACTTACGAAAATATGACCAGAGTTGAAACATACCCGTTCCCAAAAGACGCGGTTCGTGAAGCCCTCTATAATGCGCTTGTGCATTCTCGATGGAGTGCTGGAATTCCGATTCAAATCCGGATTGAAGATGATGCGATGTATATCAGTAATGAGTGTACCTTCCCATCTGACTGGACAGCAGATTCTTTGTTACAGCGGCACCAATCCAGACCATATAATCCCAAAATTGCAAGAGCATTTTTCAGGGCTGGTTACATTGAAAGCTGGGGGCGAGGGATTCAAAAAATTGTTGATGTTTGTGATGAATATGGTACGTCAAAGCCTGAGTACATTGTACATTCAGAAGATATTATGCTAAAATTGTCCGCAGTCAAAATAGTAGATCAGTCCATTTCAAAGCTTGATTCCAAAGCTGAACGTTCAGCTTTGAATTCAGCTTTAAAAATGAAGGTATTGGAACTTTTGGAGAAAACGCCCACATTAACTCAAAAAGAACTACAAGAAATGTTAAATGAGACTAGGTCACACATACAGATAACAATCAAGGATTTGGTAAGTGAGGGTGTTATAGAACGTAAAGGCGGAAAAAAGTTTGGATTTTGGGAAATACACAAATAGACTTTTTAAAGCTGAGCTAAAGCTGATTTTCAGCTTTGGTTCAGCTTTAAAAATATTTAGCAGAAAGAATACAAGACTGGTAATTTACTGGCAACACTGAAACGAGATGAAGTGATTTGCCAAGAACCGCTCGAAGCTTACGAACAGGCAATTTCTAACTGGGAAAACGGAGGTTCCTATAGTTAAAGATACTATACCAGACGTGACAACATTATGCTTATACACTACTGGCTCTACTGTTAGTTTTATGGACAATTCTGAACTGGAATGCATATAGAATTCAGAATTGTCCTTTTTTTGTTGAAATAGGAAAAAATAGGAGACTTTTATAATATAATGTGATATAATAGTTGCAAATATATAGTAATATTAATTATTTTTTGATTAATAATTAAAAGTTATCTATCAAAAAGTGTCCAACTATATAATATAGTTTGATGTACAAATGGAAAGGATAAAGCATGAATAGAACTAACATTTTTGTAAATATGGGACCAGAAAAAACATTGAGTTACCAGTATGTAAATGAGGAGGTTTCAATAGGTCAAGACTTTTCGTATTCAAATATTATAAACTGTGATATTAATAACAGTGTTTTTGAAGATGTCGACTTTACATCTGCAAACTTTGATGGTTCTTATTTAGTAGACTGTAAGTTTACTAGCGGTAAATGGCCACGAACCGATTGTTGTTCACTAATTGTTACGAATTGTTTATTTAATAAGATCGATTTTACTCTCTCAACCATGAGAAACTGTGATTTTAAAAATTGTACTTTTGTACAATGTTCATTTGATCACATTGCACTAAGTGGTAGTAATTTCGTTGACTGCCAATTTGTTGATATTAATTTGCCGCATTGCTCTACTTACTTAAATACATATATGCATTGTAAGTTTGAAAAGTGTACCATAAATAGTAATTTTTATTATAATTTAATGCTAGATAACCAATATATTAAAACGGTTTTTGAAAATAAACTTATATCTTATAATTACTTTTATTTGAATGGCAAACAACTGTTTGATATTGGATTTGGAAACTATGAGAAAGAAGAATTAAAAGAGTATTTAATTAATTACAATCTCCTTCTCAATTTAGTAATATTAGAGTTAAATGAGACAAATGATATTGATATTGCCCTTATTAGATTTATAATCGCTATTAAAAAATTATTAGGAATAAATGTGTCAATTCGAGAGGAACAACTACAATTCATAGAAAATTTACTACAATATTTATTAGAAGAAAAAAAGATTTCCGCTGTAACTATTGGTGAAACCTTATTTCATGTACAAAGATTAATAGACTACTTTGAAACTAATAGTAATGACCCATATTTAAAATGTAAAAACACTTTGAATCTGATAAAAAACACACTATATTTTGCATTCCAAGATATAGGACAAAATACATCTTACTTATTTGATGCAAATATGCAAGATACAGAACGTATAGTTAAAATTGTGTATGATAAGGAGCCACAGATTCCTATCTGTGAAATTATTAATGAAATCAAAAATACGCTAGGAATAAAGGCGCCAAACGCTACTCAGATAAAAACAGAGTCCGGATCGTTCCACGAATGGATTACTTGTTATGATTCTGTGCTAGGATGTCTACAATTATTTATTACAGTTTTAGGCTTGGGATATACTATTATTAACAATCGCAAGAATGAAAAAAATAGAATATATGAACTCCCTGAAACACAGTCAGACAATGATTCTGCTCAAATGGTGGATGTTCTTAAAAAAGCTCTCAGTAAACAGAAAATAACCCCAGAATTTGATCAAACCATACAGATAATTATAAAAAATGATATCATAGCAAGTAAAAAATTTAGAGGTTATAGCAAAAGCAATATTTATAGCATAGATATCATAGCAAAAAATAGTTAAATAATCTTCCTAAATGATTTTTTAATTTATCTGTGTCAAGAGTAAGATTAACTCTATAGCAAAAACCCCAAGGTTTTGCAAAGCCGTTTATAAATCCTGGAATAAAAGAAACATGGGCTATTTGCATTAGTTTAGACATTTCCGATTCTTTTAATGTACTAATATAGGGGAGTGACTTGTTTTGAATTGTAAGATAATTACTCTTCGCTCCCCTGTAAAAATTATCCGGAAAGACTTCCATAAGTTCTTGTATTACGGACATATTTTTGTCTATGTATTTTTCATGAATTTCATAGCATATCATATAGTTGGGTGATAAGTAATGTTCAATAGCGACACAAGCTGATTCTGGCAATGACCCAATAAATACGTCGATCCAATCTTCAAAATAATAAGCTGTTTGTTTAGAACATACAATAATAGCAAATTTTATAGAGTTAATTGATAAATATTTGTGTGGGCTAAAAAAAGAAATAATATTATTTGGGGAATACAAATATTGCGTCAAATAATTCGCAGGAGTAGCTGCACTCTCATCTATAATCAGCATAATATCTTTTTCAACTAGCTCTTTTAAATAATTAATCTGTGTTTGACTATAGTATAGACCTGTTGAATAAATTGGTGAAGTAATCCAAATTGCATCATAATTTTCCCTAGTAACTTCTTCATAAGGAAACAAGCACTGTCCTTCAGAGTCTAAAATAACACTTTCTGTATAAACATTTAGCCCAAATGACTTAAGACATGAATATACCGAAAAATAGGCGGGTTCAAGCACACAAATTTTGCTAAAGCTATGTTTTTTTAGATAGTCTGCAATACAACATATTGCTGCAGTAGCAGAATGAATAAAAACACAATTATATATATTAGGAGATATTTTGAGCAATTGACTCATCACTTTTACTTTTATATTTTCATTATATTCATAGCTATAATGATAGTCTAAATAATTAGAATTGTGATTACTATTATACGCTTGGTATATAAGCTTTTTATACTCTTTCCCAGGATTCCAGTTGGACACATCATATATAGGAATCTGAGTTTCTTGAAAGATTTGCTGTTCTAGTTTCCTGATTTTTTTGATTTCTTCTAAATGTGGTATGGTAACTGTATTATTATTCATATGCTTTTCAAAACCAATCTAATAATAAAGAATTTTTACGTATCATATAGTTGGACACTTTTGATAGATAACTTTTAATTATCTTTCAGAATTCAAAAGGCTACAACTTCTAT
>JAFLRO010000049.1 GCA_022511425.1 Acetatifactor sp. | reverse complement strand
TGATATGACATCCCCTCATCCCGGTAAGCCTGTGTCGGAATGACATACTTACCGGTTGTCGCTTCTTTATCCAGTGCACCGGCGGAACCAAACATAATAAACTTGTTGGCACCTGTCATCCAATGCACATCAATTACATCAGTGGCAGCAAGCGTCGATCCTAATTCAGACAAATAAAAAATAATCTTTTGCTCTCTAACAGTGAGCAAATGGATCGGACGGCATCCATTTGCCGCCCTGATTTCACCGATTTGTTCATTTGGATATTTTTCAAGGACTGAAGGATATATTTCCCTGGAAAAGGTTGCAATTGCCACATCACATATGTGTTTTTGTTCTCCATAGAATGATTCGGGCGAAATTATTGCCTCGCTCTTGTTGTCAAAGGAACCTATTATCATGTTTGTCACCCCCAAATATCCGGTTACATAAAATCTAACTTATCTACTGCCACTTTAATGATTTGTCCTCTATAATCTTCCTCGAAAACGCTTTCTCTTTGATAATAACATTCTGTCCCGTTTTTTCAGTGTAAACAGTGTCTATATTCATAGAACCATCAGCAACGTTCCTGCACCAATAAGAACACAACCAATAATAGATTTCGAGGTGAAATTCTCATGCAGAAATATAAATGCCAACACTAATGTGAGCACAACGCTCAGCTTGTCGATTGGCACAACTTTAGACGCTTCTCCCATCTGTAATGCCTTATAATAACACAACCAAGAAGCGCCGGTAGCTAAACCGGACAGAATCAAAAATATCCAGCTCTTCCGACTGATCTCCATAATACCGTTTTGTGTATTTGTCAAAAACACCATTCCCCAAGCCATAAATACCACTACCACTGTTCTAATGGCAGTAGCAAGATTTGAATTAACGCCTTCAATACCAACCTTTGCCAAGATTGAAGTAAGTGCCGCGAAAACTGCGGACAACAGCGCAAGAATCAACCACATGCAACATCGTCTCCCAATTTATGCCTATCCAACCTATTTTAAGGTGCAAAGTAGTTGTTAAAGGCATATTCTCCTCAATTGTTTGCGGTAGATGCCGCTATACAACTGGTTATACAAAGAATCATACATATTTGAATTGCTACCGTTAATGCGAGCATACTTCCAAGTACAACACCATCAGCTCTAGCATCCTCCGGCCCATACTGGTTCAGAACCAATTGAGCAGCATATAAACGTCTTTCTTTTGCTCCGAGTGCAAAGTTACCGAACCCTTTCTGTTCTTTTAAATAATCATCTGTTTCCGCGATAAGATTTGCAACTTCCTTATCCTGAATATCCAACATTGCAAGAGTTCCCAAGGTTGCAAGCTCATAACCGGTTCCAAAGTTATGTTTCATAGCTTTCAGTTCATTAAAGACTGCTTCCACTTTCGCACATTTCGCTTCTGCAGGCTGCTCATCTAGCGCAAGTATATGACTTAATGACTGTACTGCATTGCTATCGTGGAACTTCCTCTTGAGAATCTTATAATTGAGCTCCATCTCGTCTATAAGCTTGTCAACATCTAGTCCTGAT
Source organism: Acetatifactor sp. (assembly GCA_022511425.1). GTDB lineage: Bacteria > Bacillota > Clostridia > Lachnospirales > Lachnospiraceae > Acetatifactor. The sequence goes on along the minus strand of JAFLRO010000049.1, from coordinate 19,112 downwards.
ACTGCCAGCATAGCTGCAAACGGAATATCCTCGTCGGATGTAAGCCATTTGTGTTCCTGCTTCATTCGTGAATATATTTCATTGGTTCTGTTTACATACAATTCATAATCACTTTCATCTGCATAATCACAAATAGTAAGCGCAGCCATTATTTTATAATCATTTCCAAGCCATTTACTTTTATTTAGAAGCTTATAAATAACCTCTACCTGTTCAAAGTATTTTATCGGATTATCTGATAGCGCCATCTTGCAGATAAGCGGCATTTTCACATTCCCTCTGAACTCGGACAAAACTCTTGTTTTAGTCTTGATAATTGCTCCACACTCTTTTAACTTTTCTTTGTCTGCAGCTAATCCGCTTCTCGTATATAATGTGGCAGCAGCCAGACTCATAATGCCTGACTCCCATGCAAACGTACTTGTAATTGTCTTTCTGTTTTTTACTAATAAGTCACATTTTTCTTTTAATTCTGCATTCATTTCTCATACCTCTCCATTTTGACCTCAACAGAAATATCTGCGTTCACATTGACATGGAAAACTTCTTCATCCGTCTTGGCACCGGCTACACTGCCATAATGAATAGGGATGGCCACCTTAGGCCGGATGATGTTCACCAGCTCTGCCGCCTTCTTTGCGTCCATGGTATAAGTTCCGCCGATAGGAACCATGGCTACATCACAGACCACTTCCTTGTTCTCCTTTGTAATGTCTGTATCTCCCGCAACGTAGATCTTGACGCCACCCGTCTCAATAAGATAGCCAACCCATCCCGCCCCTTTCGGATGAAAGGGCTTTAAAGGATTATAAGCAGGGATGGTCTCGATCATAACTTTTCCCACCTGTTTCTGCTCCCCTGGCTCCACAGTGATTATATCACCACAGGAGATGGATGATGCCTGCTTTTCCATCTTCTTTGGTACCACAAGGATGGTATCGCCCTTGATGACCTTGGCGATATCCTCCGGTGAAAAATGGTCGAAGTGATCATGAGTGATCAGTATGATGTCGGCGTCGTTTTCCGCATCCACAATTTGAAAAGGATCCACATAAACGGTAGCTTCACCTGTGATTTTAATGCTGCTGTGGGTTAGAACTCGAATGTTTTTTGTCATTTTTTAACCTCCTCTACTCAATAAATTCTACTCTATCGTCCTCCAAATGTGACATATTCTGACAATCATTTTCTGCGGTAAATTACATACCCTTCTGCGAATAACTCTTCGACTACAACATTTCTTTGTGACACCCTACCTATGCTTCGCGTCGCATCAATAATAGTTGCCACAGTTTTATCTTTATCTGCAAATTCCTTAAATAGCATAACATGACTCCCCGGTTTGGCAAACACATCACCTTGTCTGATTTCATCCAGACTATCCAATTTTGTTGCCACATCCGGAATATCTCTTGTTGCAATCTTTCTGGGAAGTTCCCAGCAAACAGTCAGCAGCCCTGAACAATCCACTCCCACACACCTTTGGCTGCCCAAACGCTTTTTATCTTCCGGCACATTACCGGCAAATTTTCCTTCTAAGATACCTTGACTAAATTCCGCAATGGTAGATGCATTTCCCCAGCTGTAAGGAATCCCTCTGTTTACCTGATTCGGTTTCCACCAACCGCAGTCAAATTCTTCACCATTCCAGGTAACATCAGGAGTATCCACAAATCTGCCATCCTCATCCAGGCCATGCAATACATTTTTGTCTGTAGCATACCATTCATGATTTACATATTGCAGAGCTTTGGCTATTACTTCCCTTCCCCATACATTTTCATCTACAGTCATGTTTACCTCCTCTGTTACCCAATGTCATTAAGTTTGCGCTCGATTTGTTAAGCCAACATGTGAAATATCTCTTTAATCTTCCGGTTTTGGATTATTAGGCTTAGGATTTCCGTTTTCATCTCTATTGATAGGAGTAGCTTTAAGATGAAACGAGATACATCCGCAAGAACATGGTCTATACATTTCATACTTTTCCTTTTCACCTCTGTATGTAAAGTCGCCGCCACACCGAATAACCTCACACCATGTAAACATTTCTGTCATTACTCTGGGGCAAATCCCCGCAGGACATTCATATGAAAAAACGAATTTGTCTCCCGTTTCTAAACCAAGTCTGCAATGAGCCGCTTTTCCCTTAACAACAGTTAACTCAAACTCCCAGTCTTCTACACACCATTTTCTCATAGTTTATAACCTCCTAATCACTACCTCTTTTCAACAATTTCTTTAGCTTCATGGAAGGCCGCTAATTCCTCAATCACAGCGTCAATACCCTTGTAATCATTAAAATTGGGATTGAATATATTTCTTTCTTTAATAATAAATCTCTTGGTCCTCCAGTCCATATTGCAATCTAAATAACCGACAAATTGATTCCCCACAAGAATTGACAGAGGCCATTTCATTCCTTTTTTCTTGAAATACTCAAAAGAAAATGAGTAATCGAAAAAGGTTTTAAGCCAGGTTTTGTCTCTTACGATTGTATCCATTGGTGATATAAGTCGAACTTCGCGAGGATCCTCAATCGTCTTAGAATTTAGTAGGTGCGTTTTGGTAGAATGGATATAGTAATTTTTACGACCGATTTTATATGGCAGCTGTAATATCTTCTTTTCAGATTCCAATTCTTCAAAGACAGGCAGAATATCAGCGGTTTTATACCCAGATATGTGAGCAACATGTATCGGATCAGTTACTCCTAATGAAGCTATTAGTTTTTCAACTATACATTTTATAGCTTGTTTTTCATCAATGGAGTCATTCGTCCAATCGGAAAAGCCTAACTTTTCTTTTAATATATAAATAGGTTCTCTGAAAGTTCCCGGATTTCTGCCGCAAGTCAAAAGATCTCCTCTGCGACATAATCTGTAAAAGGCACGGAATATGGGCAAATTAAAACTGTAATCGTGTTCTCTCCTATATTTATTCCATTCATAAGATAAATTTAAATTTTCCCAAATTTCTTTAACAGTCAATCCCCCGAACTCTGTTAAGCTTTCTTTCAATTCTCTTTCTGCAGCTTGAATTTCAGGACTATCTCCATCTATAAGCCAACTTTCATCGGAGCTTCCCCATCTCACAATACCTTTCGTTGCATTCTTATATAACGAATATTCATTTCTTGGTACAAAAAACATATTCCGCTTGAATGTCCAGGTTTCGACAACCTTAAATTCTTTATATGCTGCTATATCCAATTGTTCTGTTTCAAAATCTTTTTTTCTGCACCAAAGCATCATATATTGGTTTAGATGTATAGTAGGATTGGGGTCATATTGCAATCCACAAATATCTGATACAATATCCTCTATACTGTCAGAGCTTTTCTTTAGCAAGTGCTGACTCTCTAATATAATATTGCGCATAACATTTATATCATAATTTGTATTACTCATAAGATGAACCTTTCTTCGATTGTACAATAACAAAATGTTAGTTACCATCAACAAACTTGAGTTGCAGATGTAAATTCCAGTTTATAAGCGTTCCTCTATCACAATGTGAATAGAATCCCCATCATTTTTTCTGAGCTTTTCTCTAATTGATTTTAGGACTCCAATAACATAGCACACATTACCTTGTGAATCCTTTATCCCCATATTCACTATACTTCCATCATAAGGAATCCCATCAAATATCGCATGTACTTTAACTCGCCCTTTCTCAAACACTTCTCGAGTATCCCATGGGAAAATCACGTACGCCCCTCCATTATCCGGTGTTTCATGAATTATTTCATCATATTCAATTCTAATGCTCATCGTAGTCCTCTTTCTGTAAATCCTGAGATTATTCCAGTTCCCCAAATCGGATTTTAACTCATTTGATCCTTTGCGAAACACCACTTTGCAATGTCAGCAATAAGCGAGAGAGGCATTTCTTGACCCAATTTCAATCGGATAACGCCTTTATATATCTCAACCCCCTTTAACCGCTCCTCAAAAAAGGCAGTTGCTTCTTCCCTTACATACACTCCAATATGGTTTTTGCTTGCTGCAAAACGAATGATATTGTCTTTCTTTTTCCATGTTGGCGTACTCCATGCAATCGTTTCCTCTGCCTCTGGTATCGCATCATGTATGGTGTTTCTGAGACAGACAAGCGCCGATTGAATATCATTTTCCTGCCTCAAAATGTATTCGTCAATAGAAACAGGAGCTTTGCCGCAATAGTGGCTTTGGTTTGTTCTTTTAAATTCTCTTCCGCAATTCGGACACGTCCACATATCTACTTCTACCTCCCTTGAATTATTTCCGGAAAATCTTTTCCAGACTCTTTCCCTTTGCCAACTCATCAATGAGTTTGTCCAAATACCTTATCTCCTGCATAAGAGGTTCTTCGATATTCTCGACCCTTACGCCGCAAATTGTGCCGGTTATCTTTTTTCGATACGGATTCATTTTGGGAGCCTCTCTAAAGAACACCTCATAGCTTACCTCCGCATCAAGAACGGCTTTCAGCCCATCTGAATCATAACCCGTTAGCCACTGTATGACCTGATCCACCTCATCATTTGTACGGCCTTTTCTCACGGCTTTGTTCACGAGAAGAGAATATACTTTCGCAAAGCTCATAGAATATACTTTTTCATTTTTCACCGACAACCATCTCCTGTCGTAAACACGTTATTTACGCACAAAATCCGCTTGCATCATTATTTTTCTTCAAATTCCTGTTTATATCTCTATGCAGCAAATATATTTTATCATACTTCTCAACAACCATACAAGACATTGATGCCTTATCTTGCTTTCTTTGTATATACTCCTATGACATGCTGATAAAATAATGAGTACATCATAAGCGCAAAACAAATCAGTTTTTCCTGATTCTTATCACATCTTATAACCAAGTAAGAGCTTTTCGAACGGAGTCTTTTTGAACGAATAACTAAAAAATGTTGACTTTTTTTATAATCAGCATATAATAATCAATAACATAAGAAAAGCAAAGACGGAAAGAGTAGTTTATCGGAGACATACAGAGAGAAAGGCAGTTTTGGTGGAAGCCTTTTATGGGAGAAGATAAATGAAAACCATTCCAGAGCTGTAATGCCTAAGATCCCCGGATTGTTAAGCGTTACCGTATGCCTGCGTTAAAGGATAGGATTTATTGGAATCTGAAGTGAAAAGTTAAGGTGGAACCGTGCGAATACCGCACCCTTAAATATGCAGTCAAAATGCGTATTTATGGGTGCTTTTCTTATGTTACAAATATTAGGTGCAAAATGCACAGGAAAGGAGACATAGGAAATGAAGGTAATTTACAGGAATGGAGAAATGAGGGAAGGCAGTTTTGAGGAAACGTGGGTGAGGGAGGCCTTTTGGCACACAACGGCACATATCCTGGCCCAGGCGGTGAAAAGACTCTATCCCGATACCAAATGCTCCATAGGTCCTACGATTGAACAAGGATTTTATTACGATTTTGACTTCTCTTTCCCCTTCGGAGAAGAACAGCTTCCCCAGATTGAAGAGGAAATGAAAAAAATTGTGAAAGAGTCCCTCACTGTACAGGTCTGCGAAATCAGCCGTAGCGAGGCTCTTTCGTATATGCAGGAGCGCGAGGAGAGCTACAAGGTGGAGCTGATTGACGGTCTGCCAGCGGAAGAAGAAATTTCCTTTTACAAACAGGGTGATTATGCAGAATTCTGTGCAGGGCCTCATGTTTCCAACACATGCCACATTAAGGCTTTCAAGCTGCTGTCCATTGCAGGCGCCTATTGGAGGGGCGATGAGAAGAACAAAATGCTCACCAGAATTTATGGAATTTCTTTCCCCAAGTCATCGGATTTGGAGGCTCATTTAAGACTGCTGGAGGAGGCAAAACTGCGCGATCACAGGCGACTGGGCAAAGAACTGGAGCTTTTTACCATCCTGAAACAGGGACCGGGCTTTCCTGTTTTTTTGCCAAAGGGATTAATCCTAAAAAATTTACTCATTGACTACTGGCGTGAAATTCACCGTAGGGAGGGATATTTGGAGATATCTACCCCCATTATGCTAGACCGAAGTTTATGGGAGACATCCGGGCATTGGGAGCATTATCGGGAAAACATGTATACTACGGTGATCGATGATGTAGATTTTGCCATCAAGCCCATGAGTTGTCCCGGCGGAATGCTGGTATATCAAATGCGTCCCAGGTCCTACAAGGAACTGCCATTGCGCTTGGGGGAATTGGGCCTGATACATCGGAACGAAAAATCGGGAACGCTGCACGGACTCATGCGGGTAAGAGCATGCACCCAGGATGACGCGCACATTTTTATGACAAAGGATCAGATAATATCGGAGATACAGAATGTTGCGGCTTTGATTGATGAGGTATATACAAAGTTTGGCTTTGAATATGCCGTGGAGCTCTCCACGAGGCCGGAAAACAGTATCGGTACGGATGAGGAGTGGGAGGAAGCCACAAACGCATTGGCCCGCGCTATGGACTCTATCGGAGTTCCCTATAAGCTCAATGAGGGAGATGGGGCGTTTTATGGGCCAAAACTTGATTTTCATCTGAAGGATTCCATTGGGAGAACATGGCAATGCGGGACCATTCAATTGGATTTTCAGCTGCCTCAACGTTTTGAAGCCGAGTATATCGGTGCAGATGGAAAAACGCACCGCCCCATTATGATCCACCGCGTGGTGTATGGCTCCATCGAGCGATTTATTGGAATACTGATTGAGCATTACGCCGGAAAGTTTCCCCTTTGGCTGGCGCCGGTGCAAATAAAGATACTGCCGATTGCAGAGCGGTTTCATGCTTATGCAAAAGAGGTATGTCAGGAACTGACGGATGCAGGCATGCGTTGTGAAGTGGACGAAAGGGCTGAAAAAATCGGCTTCAAAATCCGGGAAGCACAACTTGACAAGGTGCCTTATATGGTCATTATCGGTCAAAAGGAGTGGGACGCCCGGGAAGTCTCCGTCCGCAGTCGGGATGCCGGGGATGTGGGCAGTAGGAGTATAAATCAGTTCGTGAATGAACTGAAAAAAGAGATGAGTAGATAGGCAATGGCATGATGCTGGGCTGAAAAGTCCAGCATCAACACCCATCTATGAGAACAACTGCCACGTCGTTAACGTTGGTTCCGGTGGGGCCTGTGATGATCAAACCTCCTAATGCCTCAAGCAATGTGTAGCTGTCATTATCCTGTAAGCTCTTTTCTATACTAAGCCCTTTTGCGGCTGCAGCAGACACTGTTTCGCCGTCCACATAGCCACCAGCTGCGTCCGTGGGGCCATCTGTTCCATCTGAGCCCACACTAAATACAGCCACATGCCGCAAACCCGAAATACTCGGTGCAGCCCCTAGCGCAAGCTCCTGATTCCGTCCACCTCTTCCTCTTCCGGAAAGATAGACAATTGTCTCTCCACCCGCAATAAAGGCTAGCTTCTTTTTAACCATGGAATGAGAGCGTGCAATATTACCGAGCATTGCCCCGGCTGCACGCGCCTCTATATTCAGACAATCGGTAAGAAAAATCGGTTCGTATCCCAAGCTCTTACACTCATTCATTGTGGCCTTGCAGAGCTCCTTTACGTTTCCAATCACCGTGCTTGTGACCGAAGTCAGTTCCTTCGGCGTCTCCTCTTCCAGCAGATGCCGCGCACTTTCACTCAACTTAAGCCCATACTTATCCGCAATTTTAAGTGCCTGCTCACAAGTACTGCTGTCCGGATATGTCGGTCCTGACGCAATCATATCAAGGGGATCTCCGATAATATCCGAAAGGATGATTGCTTCAATATGAGCCGGCTCGCAGTGCTTTGCAAATTTGCCGCCCTTCACTGCAGACAGGCGCTTTCGAATCGTGTTGATCTCCACTATATCCGCCCCTTTTGCCAGAAACTGCTGAGTAATATCCCTCAATTCTTCACCGGATACCAGCGGCTTTTCAAACAAAGCGCTTCCCCCGCCGGACAGCAAAAAGAGTACCGTATCATCCTCATGTAAATCCGTTGTCATATCGAGAACAGCCTGCGTTGCCAAAAAACTGTTTTCATCCGGTATGGGATGCCCTGCCTCATAGCAGATAAATCCGGAAATTTCACCCTTCACATGACCGTGTTTTGTAACAACAATTCCTGCTTCATATGGCTGACATAATGCTTCCGCTGCGCTCTTTGCCATCTGCCAAGCTGCCTTTCCCACGGATACAACAAAAATGCGGCCAGTAAACTCTTTTCCTTCCAATGCTCTTTTTTCTGTTTCATCCGGAGTGACGGCTCGTATTGCGCCATGTATTATCTGTTCCGCATCATTTCGCAGCTTCTGATTCACCCTGCACACCTCGTAGACACTTCCCGTATTTTATCCTTCCAGCGAATAGCCAAGCTTTTGATTCTGTTTCATACGCGGTTCTCCGACCACGTCAAATCGCTCCGTCTGCTTCCGGACGGTTGCTGACTTTGATAAACCCATCAAGAGTTTTAAGTGCCTTGCCGGAATCAATAATTTCTGCGGCTACTGCAATACCATCCGTCATGCTGTCAGCTTTACCACCAATATAAAGTGCCGCACCTGCGTTCATCAACACTGCATTTCTCTTATGACCTTTTTCGCCATTCAAGATAGCAAGAGTAATCTTTGCATTTTCTTCGGGAGTGCCGCCTTTCAGATCTTCCTTTGTGCAACGCTCAAAACCGAAGTCTTCCGGCGTGATTACAGAAGACTTGAACCATCCGTCTCGAATTTCACATATCGTAGTGGGTGCGCTCATAGAAATCTCATCCAGCTTATCCTGACCATAAACAACCATGCCCCGCTTAATTCCAAGGTTGACCAGCACCTGAGCCAGCGGTTCCACAAGATATCCATCATACACTCCAAGAAGCTGCATAGAAGGCGTACCGGGATTCGTCAACGGCCCAAGAATATTGAACACGGTTCGGAAACCAAGCTCCTTACGGATGGCACCCACATACTTCATGGAAGTATGGTATTTCTGTGCAAAAAAGAAGCACATACCTACCTCATTCAATAATTCAATGCACCTCGCAGGACTTTGTTGAATGTTTACACCGAGGGCTTCCAGGCAATCCGCGGTTCCACACTGCGAGGATGCAGCACGGTTGCCGTGCTTAGCAACTTTCATACCGCCTGCTGCCGCAACAAGTGCAGATGTAGTAGAAATATTAAAACTGTGAGCATTGTCGCCGCCTGTGCCGACAATTTCAAAGAGTTCCATTCCGGTTTCAACTTTCATGGCGTGCGCTCTCATAGCAGCGGCACAGCCTGCGATCTCATCCGTGGTTTCGGCTCTTGCACTTTTGGTAGACAGGGCAGCAAGAAAAGCGGCGTTCTGTGTGGCGGTTGTTTCTCCGCTCATGATTTCATTCATTACCGCGTATGCCTCATCATAGGTGAGATCTTCTTTGTTTACAATTTTTACAATTGCTTCCTTGATCATGGTTTATATCTCCTTTATCATTTAATTTACCCATATATGTACCATTACCTATAGTCTATAGATTCTACTGTCAGAAATCAAGACTATATATTTTCTTTTTGGTACAATTTTTGGTATAAAAACTTTAATGTTTACCACACGCACAAAAAATGTTATGATGAACTCATATTTATGAAAAATACGAATAGGAAGAATACTACAATGAGACAATTAATGTTAGGCAATAAGGCCTTGGCGCGCGGCTTATATGAGGCCGGATGCAGCGTCGTATCCAGCTACCCGGGAACGCCGAGTACGGAGGTCACGGAAGAAGCAGCAAAATATGATGAGATTTACTGTGAATGGGCTCCGAATGAAAAGGTTGCCTTGGAGGTGGCCTTTGGCGCTTCTTTGGCTGGCAAGCGCAGTTTCTGCGGCATGAAGCATGTGGGATTAAATGTCGCTGCGGATCCCCTGTTCACCTGCTCTTACACAGGTGTAAACGCAGGTCTGGTAATCTGTGTGGCAGATGATCCGGGAATGCACTCCTCACAGAATGAGCAGGATTCGCGTCACTATGCGATTGCGTCCAAGATTCCTATGTTAGAGCCATCGGATTCCGGAGAGGCATATGAGTTTGCTAAGAAAGCATTCGAGCTTTCCGAGGCTTTTGACACGCCTGTGATCATCAAAATGTGTACCCGCGTGGCTCACTCTCAAAGCATCGTGGAGCCGGGCGAGCGCGTGATGCCGGAACCAATTCCCTATACTAAAAATATTGCAAAGTACGTGATGATGCCGGGCAACGCCATACGCCGTCATCCGATCGTGGAGGAACGCATCCGCAAGCTGACCGAATACGCGGAGGATTTTGAATTTAACCGAGAAGAGATGGGCGATACAAAGCTAGGAATTATCACATCTTCAACCAGCTACCAGTATGCGAAGGAAGCGTTCGGAGAGAAGGCCAGCATCTTAAAGCTTGGGATGATCAATCCTCTTCCGGTTAAGAAGATTCTGGATTTTGCCGCAAAGGTGGAAAAACTTGTCATTATAGAAGAGCTGGATCCTATTATCGAAAACCACTGCAGACAGCTTGGACTTTCCGTGACAGGAAAGGACATTTTCCCTGTGGAGGGCGAATTTTTACAGAACCTGATCGCAGAAAAGCTGGGCGTGGATCTGCCGACTACAAAGATCCTGGACGAGGCGCTGCCGGGGAGACCCCCGGTGATGTGTGCGGGATGTCCGCACAGAGGTCTGTTTTATACGCTGTCCAAAAACAAGTGCACGGTACTCGGAGATATCGGCTGCTACACGCTGGGAGCTGTGGCTCCTTTGAATGCGATGGAGATGACTCTGTGCATGGGCGCTTCTGTCAGCGCCATTCACGGATTTAACAAGGCACTGGGCGAGGAGAGCGAGAAAAAAACGGTTGCGGTGATCGGAGATTCCACCTTTATGCACTCCGGCATGACCGGACTTGCAAATATTGCCTACAACCAGAGCAATTCCACGGTGATCATTCTGGACAATTCTATCACGGGCATGACCGGACATCAGCATAACCCCACCACAGGGTACAATATAAAGGGTGACCCGGCGGGCAAGATTGATTTGGAGAGCCTGTGCCGCGCGATGGGTTTTGCGCGCGTGACGGTGGTCGATCCCTACGACCTGGCTGCATGTGATAGAGTCATTAAGGAAGAGTTGGCTGCGGAGGAGCCGTCAGTGATTATCAGCAGACGCCCCTGTGCGCTTTTAAAATATGTAAAGCACAATCCTCCTCTATGCGTGGATGAGGAGCGCTGCAAGGGATGTAAAGCCTGTATGCAGCTTGGCTGTCCGGCAATCAGTGTAAAAGACAAGAAGGCTGTGATTGACAATACGCTGTGCGTGGGATGCGGAGTCTGCGGGCAGCTTTGCAAATTTGATGCTTTGCAGACATAAAAGTGTGAGAACAGTGATTCTTCACACTGATTGTTACGGGAAGGGTGGAATTAAAAAGATGACAAAAAATATTATGATCGTCGGTGTGGGCGGGCAGGGTTCCCTTCTTGCCAGCAAACTTTTGGGACATTTGCTTCTGACGGAGGGTTATGACGTGAAGGTTTCTGAAGTTCACGGCATGAGCCAGCGGGGCGGAAGCGTTGTTACATATGTCAGATTCGGGGAAAAGGTTTACTCTCCTGTTATCGATAAAGGTCAGGCGGATTTTATCGTTTCTTTCGAGAAGTTGGAAGCGGCACGCTATGTGGAGTACTTAAAGGAGTCCGGCAGGATTGTCGTGAACACCCAGGAGATCGATCCCATGCCGGTCATCACCGGATCGGCACAGTATCCTGAGAACCTTATTGAAAAGATGGAAAATTTGGGGATTTCCGTGGATGCTCTGGACTGCCTTTCACTTGCAGAGCAGGCTGGTTCTTCCAAAGCAGTAAACATCGTGCTGATGGGAAGACTGTCAAAATATTTTGATATTCCTACAGAAAAATGGCTAAAGGCCATTGAGGAATGTGTTCCGGAGAAATTTTTGGAACTGAACCGGAAAGCTTTTTTGCTGGGGCGGGCGTGAGTCAAATACCTCGCGGTATTCACCGCGATATCTAAAGAGCCAAAGAATCTCTGCGGAACAGCTATTTGATCCATTTTCCGTGGGAATAAATAAAGTTAGGAGAAGGAACATGAAAAACTATTATCAACCGGAAATTGAAACGATGCCACTACCACAGCTTCAAAAACTTCAGAGCGAGAGACTGGTAGAACAGGTAAAATTTGTTTATGATAATGTAAAATTTTACCGTGACAAAATGGATGAGATGGGTGTCAAGCCGGAGGATATTAAAAGCATTGATGATCTCCACAAGCTTCCGTTTATCACAAAAGATGATCTCCGGGATCAGTATCCCTATGGCTTGCTGGGCGTACCTTTAAAGGACTGCGTGCGTATTCAGTCCACCAGCGGAACTACAGGGCGGCGCGTGGTAGCATTTTATACCCAGGAGGATATTGATATTTGGGAAGATTGCTGCGCCCGGGCAATCGTTGCCGCAGGTGGAACAGAGGATGATGTCTGCCATGTCTGCTATGGATATGGCCTGTTTACCGGCGGACCGGGATTAAACGGCGGCTCCCACAAGGTAGGCTGTCTGACACTGCCTATGTCTTCCGGCAACACAGACAGACAAATACAGTTTATGACAGATTTAGGTTCCACCATCATTTGCTGTACTCCGTCCTATGCAGCAAACCTGGGTGAGACAATCAATGAGCGGGGACTGAAAGATAAGATTAAGCTGAAAGCAGGTATTTTTGGAGCAGAACCCTGGACGGAACAGATGCGCCATAATATTGAGGAGTCTTTGGGGATCAAGGCATACGATATTTATGGGTTGACAGAGATTTCCGGTCCCGGTGTCTCCTTTGAGTGTGAGGAACAGGCCGGTATGCATATCCAGGAGGACCACTTTATTGCGGAAATCATCAATCCCGAGACTGGTGAAGTTCTTCCGGAGGGAGAGATAGGCGAGCTTGTGTTTACTTGTATCACAAAGAAAGCATTTCCGCTGTTGCGCTACCGCACCAGAGATTTGTGCTATCTCACTCGAAAGCCCTGCTCTTGCGGGCGCACCCATGTCCGTATGCACAAGCCCACAGGCAGAAGCGACGATATGATGGTAGTAAAGGGTGTCAATGTATGGCCATCTCAAATTGAGGCTGTTCTGTTGAATCAAGGTTTCCAGGCGAATTATCAGATCGTGGTAGACCGTGTGGGCAACAATGATAAAATTGAGGTTCAGGTGGAATTGACACCGGAAATGGTTGAGGATACCAAAATCACAGTGGCTCAGCGAGAAGCTTCGGTCGTGCATGGGTTAAAATCCATGCTCGGTATAAAGGTGGATGTTAAGTTGGTGGAGCCCAAAGCCATCACCAGAAGCGAGGGCAAGGCAGTGCGTGTAATTGACAAAAGAAATCTGTACCAGAACTGAGACAAACAATCCGTTTAAAAAATACTGTGATACATACAAACAGGCAATCCCAGCATGTGGACTTGCCTGTTTGTTTAGGTTCGCAGTTTATAGAGAGAGCAGTTTTCTTGCGTTCTCCGAGAAGACCAACTCCAGTTCTTCTTTGTTAAGTCCTGTACGTTGTATCCTCCCGATATAATCTTTTTGATCCTGCCAGGGAGAGTCTGTGGCAAAGAGTATCCTGTTTACGCCATGCTTCCTGCAGATACGGACAAAATCTTCGTTGGGTAGATTTTCTTCCAGATATGGCTTTTTATCCTGTTTTGGATCCGGCGTGATGGAACCGACTGCAAAGGCAGTGTCAAGCCAAACAGGTGCACCCGCCAAATCCTGCTCCACGTCCTCCCAGCAGCCCCAGTTCCCCATATGGGCGAGGACAAATTTAGGCGGATGTACCTGGTCTATCACTTTTAAGATATGGCTTACGGAGCAGTAATTGTGGTCATTGATACCAATGTCAATTCCTGCATGAGTGAGAACAATCAATCCAAGCTCCGAGGCGTAATCTATAATGCGCATCATGCGCATGTCGTCAAGATCCACATTCTGGTAAGCGGGATGGAGCTTGATGCCGAGTATCCCACTACGCTTTAAGCGACTTAATTCCTCTTTATAATTATCATAATCAGGGTGCATGCCGCCGAAAGTGATGATGCCCTGGGCGAAAAGTTCCTCCCGCTGCTGGATCAGGGAATTGTTAACCTTTTCTACTTGATCAACAGTTGTCATTACCGGGAGATTTACGGAATAGTCCACCCGCGCCTCTTTCATGGAGGCCAGAAGCTCACGGACGGAACCGTCTGTAAATGGCAGCGTGTGGGAAAGGTTTCCCAGTTTTTGAACCACTTTTGCGGAATTTTTCTCCGGAAAAGTGTGTGTATGAAAATCAATGATCATGTCAGTACCTCTCTGCAATTCCCGCAGTCAAATACCCCGCAGCAAGCTGACGGGGCATCAATCTTGCATCGCAGCAGAGCTAAATGTGCTAAAGCACATGGGTATTTGGTCTACGTTCCACTTCGGTCGGTGCTGAACAAGCGCCACCGGCGCTTAGCACCCCTCGCGGCATTCGCCAAATATCCGTGCAAGCACGGCCACTTGGCTCATTGCTCGCAGGAATAAATGCGGTATTCTTGTCTTATTAGTATTTGTAATTCATCAATAAAAATCCCGCAGAACACTTCTGCAGGATTTTTATTAATTAATATGTATTTATTCCCGCTTCGTTCCACACTTGGGACAAAACAGTGTATCCTCAGATAAAGGAGCTCCGCAGCTTCCGCACACTGGTGCGGTATCCACGGGGCTTCCGCACTGCGGGCAGAACTTGGTATCCTGATCGGCTATCGTCGCCCCACACTTAGAACATGCCTTGACAAGCTTCGCACCGCACTGCTTGCAGAAATTCTGTCCCTTGGGATTTCTCGTCTTGCAATTCGGACAAACCACCTCGTTATCCCCTATTCTGCTGCCGACTGAAGCGATAATTGAATTTCCGCCCATCATAATGAATCTCTCGATCTCCATAAACACTTCATCGGGCAGCTTATTCTGCTTTACCGAACCCACGATAGCAGTGACAGCAAGCGGTGCAAATAAAAACCAGCCGATAACTCCTGCGCCAACCTTATCCGACCAGTTGCCGAATCCGCAGTTGACAATAACATTGTTATCTGCCTTCAGAAGCTGTATCTGAATAGCCTTTGTCATTCCTGATATCTTTTTCCAGCCGTCGTCCGCATCTTTTGCCTGTACAAAATATCCGCCCTCCGCAGGGCCGCCGTTGGACACCATATTTTTGCTATATTGGAACCAGGATATCAGATGCTCACCTAATTTCTCCACTGTAACATCGTTAAGCAGGACAAAGGTTCTTGAGTTTGCCATATGTTTTCCTCCGTAAATTGATAACTGTCTGTATAAATTATATATCGTAATACTTACCAAGTCAAGCATACCGCTTGCTTTTCAACTAAGGAAGCTACCTCCCTTCATCCAGATAAAGCTGCACCCTGTTCTGGATCAGATCTGCTACATCTTCAGCAGTTTTCTGTCCTCGAAAAAAACTCTCCGCTTCCTCATAGATAATATTCATGATCACTTCATCCTCAAAGGCCATGTTATGCAGACCTTTGATAAAGTCCACCGCTCTGTCTATCTGTTCTGGTGTCATTGGCGGGATCAGCATAAATTCATCATTTATAAAACAGTACCCTTCTAACGTGGCTGCTTTCTGTGCTCTCTCATTAAAAATATTCTGCCTGATGGGAAGCGAGCTTCCGTTTACTCCATACAGTTCATCTCTCTGAAAATCCTCTGTAAGAAAAATTCTTACAAACTCCCAAGCACCATCCCGCTTGTCACTCTTATCGGCCAGTGCAAAACTCATACCACAGATACGGATACAGGAGCCTTCCCGGCTTTCTGAAGGATATCCCACATAGGCAATGTCCTCTCCTATACAGCCATATATCTGCTGAGCCAGATCCGGAATATGGCGGATCGTTACCGGCTGGAGCAGCACCTTATCTTCAATGTACCTTGAATCATAACTGTTCTCTTCTGGTGAGAATCTTTCTGCATACTCCGGCAGTGTTGCGGCAAACTTAAGCACTTCCACAAAAACTTCTGACTGAAAATTGCAGATTCCCCAATCCGTGTCAACATACTCCCTGCCGCACACCCTCATGTAATCCTGCAGAAAGGTGTAACGTGAGGTCTCAGACATCATTTTCATTTCTTCCGGCAGTTCAGCCATCACTGTGAAAAACTCCTCCTGGTTCCAACCCTTTCTGTTCCCCGCTTTTGACTGCTTCGCCACGAGGGTATCCACGCAAAATGCAGGCGCCACATAATACAGTGTGCCATTCACACGAAAAGCACCCAGAACATTCTCCAGAAACTGCCCGCTATCAAGTTCTTCATCCTCTTCAATCAATTTTCCCACATCCGCCAACAGCCCCTTTGAAATATAGCTCTGGAGAGGCATTTCTGAATCCAGCAGCAGAATATCCGGCATGTTCCCCGATAGGATATCCGTATTCAGCTGTGAAAGGGCACTCCGTTCCTCATCATAGGTAATATACTGCTTTATAGTGATCCTGTATCGACTGTTCTCCTGATTAAAGTCCATGACCAGTCTCCTTAGACCTTCATCCGGTTCGCCTATAGTACCTAACACTACTATCTGTTTCTGTTCCCCTTTTGGTACCTCTATCCGACGGAAGATACCCAGCTTGGGCACACCCGTATCATTAAATACCCCTACAAAACATGTTTCGTCTATCTGCCGTGCCACTTGGAACCCTGTAATATCTAAATAAGCATCCACATAGGAAAGCATCTGCATAGGCACACTCTGGTCTAAATCAAGCAGATAGACACCTGCGGAATCACATAGCAGGAGAACTGTATTGGTTGCCTGAAGGATCCTGTATTGGGAGAAATTGTCTGGCAGCGCCCTTTTTTTTGCCTGCCCGGTATTTGGATCATACCATTGCGCATAGGCCATTCCCTCATTATCCGTTGCAATTACAAGAAACCTGTTGTCCTGTGTAAAATAATAGTTCTGAATATTATTAAAGATTTCCCCGTCCGCTTCCATGCTTTCCGTCAATTCTCCCTTGGCGTTATAAAAGTGTATCTCCCGCCCTTCACCCTTTCTGGTAAGAACGACAAAGCCATCTTTTTTAACAAACAGATACCCTCCTGCTACAATCTGTTTTTCCCATTGGTCTTCCCCAAATGCGTTCCGAAATTGTAAGCTTACAGTATCCTCCGTATAGGAATAGCACAGTGCTGTCACACATCCATCATCAGTTAAATGCAGTTCATTTACATACCCGTCATTATTATCCTGCAAATATAACTCCTTAGATATACTTTTCCTGCCCCCGTCAGCCATACAGGAGAATACATAATAATGACTTGTGCATTCTTGTTTCTGCGTGTTATCCTCCGGTTCCTCTCCCCATTCCCGTACTTCTATCAAAGCATATACCTGTTCTCCTTGCACCGCAATGTCGTGAACCGCAATATCGCCGCCGTATTCAGAAAGATTCACAATAATGCTGGAATAATCATATTGTACGGCAGACCCGTCATCAGAAGCGCCCTGTGACTGCAAATTGTTTTTCTGACGGTCATTTTCTTCTATACCCTGCGTTTGCAAACATGCTGCCGTTCCTAGAATAAGAACGGCAGCCAACATAAATAATGTAAACTTCTTCATTATAATAACCCACACCTCTTAACAGTAGCCTCTTACTGATACATCATGGACTCCGCCACAACCTTTACAGCCTCGCCGGGATGTTCCTTGTCGCCCATGACTCCCCGATAGGTGATTGCTACCATGTCACCCACAGCAATGGGAGAACCACCCTCTACCATCTGAGCATTCTGAGTGGAAAAATAATAGACAAGATCTGGATCACCTGCGTCTTTGATGGCAATTATATTATCCGCAAACTGATCAACAATCCCCACGATGGGATCTCCCACACTGATCTCCTCTGCATCTGGATATTCGTTCCCATTATCCTCAGGTGCTGTTGTTTCCTGTGTTTTCGGTGTTTCCATTTTACCGGCTTCTGACTGCGGGGTTTCCGCTTCCGAGGTGGATGGCGTTTCCGGTTTCGGGGTGGCAGGTTCTTGGGTAGCTTCTGTGGTTATCACAGATCCAACAGTAGATCCTTGATCTACTTCGTCGCTTGTATCAAAGGAACACGCGGCTATTCCCATAACAAGGATAATACTGAACATGAATACAACAACCTTTTTTCTGCAATGTTTGATTTTCATAGATTTTTTCCTCCTGTTATCTATCCGCGATACTGTAAAGAGTAAAATATGCTAGATACGGACCCTACGGTACATACTGCTCGGAAAATGCAACAATTTTGTCATCCGCTATCGTCAGGTTGTAGGGAATTTCCATTCCCTCACGCTCAGTCAGGATTTGAAGCAGCTCCTCCACCGTCACATCTCTCTGCTCAAAATCTCCCGTCCAATCCAGAATCGTACAAATACAATCCTCCGCCAAGGCATAAGTTACCGGCTTTTCCTCCTCATTGTAGAGCAGAAAACCTGAGCCTGCATTCTTTTCGTCCAATCCAAGCTCTGCAAAGCGGCTTCCGGGAACATCAACCCACTCTACTGCGTCCACAGTCAGATTCAGGCCCTCCATAGACCTGATGTAGTACAGTATTCTTGGCGTGTTACTGTCTTCAAGCTCATAATACATATTGTAGGTATCCGATACTATAACGGTCTTCCCAAAATCCAACTCAAAATAGAAATGTCCCTGACTGTGCGGCTCCAGCACATTTGCGCCAAACAGCGCTGCCGTATCTCCATCCAGAATAGTTTTCGTAACAAGCAGCTCTGTCTGCTCGGCATATTCCTCGAGGCCAACCTTGTAAAATATTTTGATATTGTTTGGCGTTCCGCCTTCCCATTGAATCAGGATAGTATCAAACAATGCGAAATTGTACCAGCCATCCATATCCCTTATGATCTGTTGGTCACTGTCATAGAATTGAACGCTTTTTACTGTAGGATTCGGTCCCATATCATGCCATTCATCGGACCGGGGTGTCCGAAAATTGAACCATAAGCTGACTCCCAACGCTGCAAGCAGCGTGAGCGCCACCCCCCATCCAAACCACATGACT
>JAFLRO010000048.1 GCA_022511425.1 Acetatifactor sp. | reverse complement strand
GCCTAAGGGCGATGCGTTTGCTGCCCGCAGCAGATATGCCATGAATATCGACTACCGGCAGGAACCTCCGATGTTCAAGGTCAGTGATACCCATTATGCTGCCACATGGCTTTTGGATCCGCATGCACCGAAGGTTGAAATGCCGAGAATTGTGAGTGAAAGAATTCGGATTTCTCTTGATGAGGAAGCGTAAAGACGATAAGAAGCGTGCATAGCGCTTTGGAATGGAGGCAAAATGAGTGTTACAAAGACACAATACGAGGGAAATGCCGGGGATGCAGAATTTAACAAACAGTATAATGTCAACCCGAAAGTAAAGCAGAAGCCCGAACTTCGGGAAAAGGGCATTATTCTTTCCGTCAGACATCTAAAACAGTATTTCTTTTTCGGAAAGGGTATAAACCGCCAGAAGCTGAAAGCAGTGTCAGACATTTCCTTTGATATTAAAGAGGGAGAGTGCCTCGGCATCGTGGGCGAGAGCGGCTGCGGTAAGACGACTACCGGACGGAGTATCATACGCCTTTACGACATTACATCGGGATCAGTCTATTATAAGGGTGTCCGGATCAGCGGCGGCACCAGATGGAATAAAAAAGCGATTAAGAGGTCGAAAGATTGCGGTGATCAGGAGATAAAAGATATCAGTGAAAAACTGAAACAAGAGATTGCCGCACTGGATCAGAACAGTGCAGACTACAAAACGAAAGTCTCTGCGCTTAATGTAGAAGCGGATAAGGCGATTGCTGCAGTCAAGGAAAAGGTTGAGAATTTCAAAAAAGAGCAGACTGAGAAGATAAAGCAGATCAAATATGACAATGAGCATACGAGCAGAAAGCTGCTGAATGAGATCCAGATGATCTTCCAGGATCCGGTGGACTCGCTTGATCCGCGTATGACTGTGGAGGATATTATCCAGGAGGGTCTTAGAATCCAGGGTTTCCGCAATAAGGAGGAAAATCATAAAAAGGTAGTGGAGATGCTTAACCGGGTGGGACTCGTAGAGGAACATGCATCCCGCTATCCCCATGAATTTTCCGGTGGTCAGAGACAGAGAATCGGTATTGCACGGGCGCTTATTATGAATCCCAGGCTTTTGATCTGCGATGAGCCGATTTCTGCATTGGATGTATCCATACGCGCCCAGGTGATCAATCTTCTGAACGAGCTGCAGGAGGAATTGGATCTTTCCATTATCTTTATCGCTCATGATCTTTCGGTGGTAAGATATTTCTGTGATACTATTGTAGTCATGTACTTTGGCAAGGTAGTAGAGAAGGCGCCCAGCGCGGAGCTTTTTGCCCATCCAACCCATCCGTATACAAAAGCGCTTTTGTCTGCCATTCCTAAGCCAAATCCGAAATCGGAAAAGAAGAGGCAGCGTATTCTCTATGAACCCGGGAAGGTACATGACTATGAACATGGTGATACGCCGACTTTGAGGGAACTGTGGAAGGATCATTTTGTGTATTGTAATCAGGCTGAGTATGAGAAATACATGGAAGAGTGGAAAGCGTGACTGTGGGGACATGGAAAAGATATGCTGCAGCGTTTCTCGTCAATGTCGGGCTTACATTGCTTGTGCTGTTCGCGAGAGGTTTTAACTTGAAGATATATTATGTGGATGCTTTTAGCGTGGCGGGGGCTGTCTCCATATTGCTGGGGCTGTTCATCTGGGTTGTAAGAGCCGGAATGTTTGACACGGTAGGTTACGGATTTTCTACGCTGCATGACCACGATAAATACAGGAATTTGCATGAATACAGCAACAGAAAGAAGGAGAAACGGAGCAGACGGGGCAGGTTTACTTTACCACTTCTTGTAATGGGACTCGGTTTTCTTGGAATTTCGTTTTTGATCGCTGTAGTGTGATTAGGGCATATTCGGGTGAATTAGTAAATTTTGTCTGATATAAAAGGTCCGATATAAAAACTGTTACCATAAAATTTCCTGAAGGCCTAAAGAAATCAAAACAATCTGCCGATAATATATTTACTTAGGCATGGATGCGGAGAAGAAACGGAAGGAACCGTTTGCTTCTCCGTGTTTTTTTGTAAAAAATTAATTTACCCCCTATGAAAATGGAAAGGTTTCGGTTATAATATAGATTGTATGACCAGAATTATGTATTAGTATTTCAATCCATCGGAAAGGGGTAACAATAACATGCAGTGTACAGATATCGGAATTGATTTAGGTACAGCCAGCATTTTAGTATACATCAGAGGAAAAGGCGTTGTCCTGAAGGAGCCCTCTGTTGTAGCTTTTGATAGAGATACAAACAAGATTAAGGCAATCGGAGAGGATGCGCGTCTGATGCTGGGAAGGACTCCCGGCAATATTGTGGCTGTACGGCCTCTGCGTCAGGGCGTAATTTCCGACTATACCGTGACCGAAAAGATGATGAAGTATTTCATCCAGAAAGCTCTGGGCAGAAGGACTTTCCGGAAGCCTCGCATCGCCGTATGCGTTCCCAGCGGTGTTACCGAGGTGGAGAAAAAAGCTGTTGAGGATGCTACCTACCAGGCAGGCGCCAGGGAGGTCTCCATCATCGAAGAGCCCATTGCCGCAGCTATCGGTGCAGGTATCGACATTTCAAAGCCCTGCGGCAACATGATCGTTGATATCGGGGGAGGCACCTCTGACATCGCGGTGATTTCGCTGGGCGGTACTGTTGTCAGCGCATCTATCAAGATCGCGGGCGATGACTTTGATGAAGCGATTGTCCGCTATATGAGAAAGAAACATAACCTCCTGATCGGTGAGAGAACGGCAGAGGATTTAAAGATAAAGATTGGTACTGCATACAGAAGGCCCGAGGTGGACTACATGGATGTGAGGGGCCGTAATCTGGTGACAGGTCTGCCCAAGACAGTCAAGGTCTCTTCCGAGGAGACGGAGGAGGCGCTTCGGGAGACCACAGCGCAGATTGTGGAGACCATCCACAGCGTGCTGGAGAAGACGCCTCCCGAGCTGGCCGCGGATATTGCGGACAGAGGTATTGTCCTCACCGGCGGCGGAAGCCTGCTCAGGGGACTGGAGGAGCTGATTTCCGCAAAGACCGGCATCAATACAATGACTGCTGAGGATCCCATGACTGCAGTTGCCATCGGAACCGGTAAGTATGTGGAGTTTCTTTCCGGTTATCGCGAGAATTCATAATTTTCCATTCAGATATACAGATATGATGTACCGGCTCAAAGCCGGAGAGGAAGGAGCACTGAATGTTAAAGGGTTTATACACTGCCTATACAGGTATGCTCAACGAACAGCACAGAATGGATACGCTGACCAACAATCTGGCAAATGCCGATACAGTTGGTTTTAAGAAGGAAGGCGCTACCAGCCAGTCCTTCGCGGATCTGCTGGCGGTAAAGATCAAGGATGCCTCCATCGGAATGAAGCTTGTTCAGCCCATTGGCTTTAACAATCCCGGAGTGAAGATTGGTGAGAACTATACGGATTTTGGTCAAGGCTCCTATCGTGTCACGGGAAATACTTACGATCTTGCGCTGAACGGAAGAGGTTTCTTTACCATTGAGTTTACCAACAAAGCAGGGGAGACAAGTACCATGTATACTCGTGCAGGTCAGTTTACTCTGAATAGAGAGGGATATCTGGTGACGGAAGACGGTGACTATGTGCTTGACACCCAGAGCCGCCGGATTCAGTTGGATACCTTGACGGACTCCACGATCGATCGGGACGGCACCATCTATCAGAACGGTGTGGCTGTGGCTCGGATTGGACTCACGGACTTTGAGGACTATAATTATCTGGAGAAATACGGCGAGACCTATTACCGTCCCGTGCAGGGTGCTACTATCACACCCGCCAATGCTGTTATCAACTCAGGATATCTGGAAATGGCGAATGTTCAGATCGTGTCCGAGATGGTGAATCTGATCGCGATCACCAGAGCTTACGAGAGCAATCAGAAGATCATTCAGACTTATGACAGTTCTCTGGAGATTGCAGTGACACAGCTCGGCAAAGTCTGACCGTAAGAAGGTTCTGGCCGTAAGGCCGGGTCTGGCAGTGTAAGAAAACATTAAAATATTACTAAAGCTCCTGTTGTGGGACATCAGGGGAAGAGAAAGGAAGAATACATATGGTAAGGAGTTTATGGACAGCGGCAACGGGCATGATTGCCCAGCAGATAAACCTTGACACCATTGCGAACAATCTGTCGAATGTGAATACTACCGGCTATAAAACGCAGGTGAACGAGTTTAAGACGCTTTTATATCAAACTCTTCAGACTAGGACGACCACAGCAAACGGCGAGTGGAAGCCTACCAGCGCCCAGGTTGGCCTCGGTGTGCGAAATTCTGCGATCACTTCGATTTTTACTACAGGAAACATGCTCGCATCCGAGAGAAATACTTCCTTTGCCATTGACGGAAAAGGTTTCTTTGCTGTTAGAGGTGAGGATGGCAATACATATTACACCCGTAACGGTAATCTTCAGTTCACCCTTGCGGCTAATGGCAATATGCTGACAAATACGGACGGTCTTCCGGTGATGGATACAAACGGAAATCCCATTATATTGGGGAACGAATTTATACTGAGCCAGGTTACCGTCTCACAGGACGGACAGGTGTGCTATCCGGATGAGAACAACAACCCGCAGCCCCTGGGCATTACCATAGGCCTATTCCAGTTTAACAATCCCAACGGACTGGAAAAGCTGGAAGGCAGCCTCTTTGCGCAGACAGTAGCCAGCGGTCAGCCGATCAACGAAGCCCTCAACCCCAATGTGGAGCGAAGCAAGGTGATTCAGGGATATCTGGAAGGTTCCAATGTTCAGGTGGCAGACGAGATGGTGAACATGATCGTGGCACAGAGAGCGTATGAATTGAACTCCAAGGCCATCCAGGCATCCGATGAAATGCTCCAGCAGGCGAATAACCTACGCCGCTAAGCTCAGCCAGACGTAATAGACGGAGAAAAATTGTGCTTGCACGAATTTTTCGTAGTATATTACGTCTGAGGGAGCGCCAATCTATGAGCAAAAATTGCCGCCAGAGGCGGCGGAGAGCGCGTAGCGCGATTTTGCGAATGGCGCGTGCTGAGCGGCCGATTTAGTAATTCTAAATAAAACATAGGAGGACACCCCCATGGTAAATATGAGCGATATCACTTCCATGTACAGTGATGCGTACGCATCCGCTGCAAATCAGGCAGCTAATAAATTACAGGGTCAGTTGAAAGGAACGGATTACTCCAAGGCTACTGACGAGGAACTGATGGCCGCCTGCAAACAATTCGAAGCATATTTTGTGGAACAGCTATATAAGGGAATGATGAAGACGATTCCTCAGAGCCAGGAGACTTCCAACTATACTTCCCAAATGATGGATTTTTATAAGGATAAGATGCTCCAGAGCATGGCAGAGCAGACTACGCAACAGTCCGACCTTGGTCTTGCCAGGATGCTCTATGAGCAGATGAAGCGTAATTACAGCGTTGTGGATCTGCCCGGGGCAGACAAGGATACCGATGCTTCCACTGAGGATCCCATTGACACTGAGGCTGCAGAAAGCGTAGCTGCCATATAAACTTTAGTTACCATCATGAAATCAAGTGATAAGGCTGCATCAGCAGCCTTATTTTGCGCGAGTAACAAGAAGCTTGCAGAATTGGCGTCTGATTGATGCCGTGCTCGCACGAGCAACAAGCAGATGCCAATACTGCAAGCGACGACAGACGCGACAGAATTGGCGTCTGATTGATGCCGTGCTTGCACGAGCAACAAGCAGATGCCAATACTGCAGGCGACGACAGACGCGACAGGAGGAATCCATGGAAACAGTCAGCGGTTATGTGGACCACATAATTTATCAGAACAATGAAAATGGCTACACAGTCATGAGTTTGATCTCCGAAGGCGAAGAGCTGACCTGTGTGGGCACATGCCGGGGCTTGGGACAGGGAGAGAATATCACTGCTTGGGGAGAATATACGGAGCACCCTGTATATGGCAGACAGTTCAAATTGAACAGTTTCCAAGTCACCGCGCCAAGGGACAGCGTCAGTATGGAGCGCTACCTGGGGTCGGGCGCTGTGAAAGGCGTGGGCGCAGCGCTTGCAGCACGTATTGTGAAAAAATTCGGTGATGACACGTTTCGCATTATTGAGGAAGAACCGGAGCGACTGTCGGAAGTAAAGGGCATCAGCGAGAAAAAAGCTCAGGAAATCGCAATCCAGATGGAGGAGAAGCGGGAGCTGCGGGATGCTATGGTGTATCTGCAGCAGTACGGAATCTCCAACACCCTGGCAGTTAAGATTTACGATACTTACGGCATGGAGATGTACAGTGTGCTGCAGGAGAATCCCTATCGACTGGCAGAGGACATAAACGGTGTGGGTTTTAAGATGGCAGATGAACTGGCGGCTCGGATAGGCATCCATACGGATTCCGACTATCGTATTCGCAGTGGCATTCTGTACACACTGCTTGGAGCCGTGGGAGAAGGTCATTGTTACCTGCCTATGGGAATACTCTTGGAACGGGCGCATATGCTGTTAAATGTAGCACAGGAAAATATACAGCCTCAAGTAGATAATCTGATGATGGATAAGAAGCTGGTCATCAAGGGCGACTGCATCTTTGCAGCTTCCTACTACTATGCGGAGCTGAACTGTGCCAGGATGCTTTATGAGTTAAATGTACCCATGGCTGAAGCGGAGAACCTTCCCGCTCAGGATACTGCTATGGAAAAACAGTTGGAGCATCTGGCTGAGAGTTTAAAGATGGAACTGGATGCGTTACAGTTGGAAGCGGTGACTCAGTGCATCCGGAACGGTCTGTTCATTCTCTCCGGAGGTCCCGGAACGGGAAAGACCACGACAATTAATATGATTATACGGTATTTCGACGCCGCCGGTCAGGACATTTTTCTGGCAGCACCAACCGGCAGAGCGGCAAAGCGCATGACGGAGGCTACCGGCTTCGAGGCCAGGACAATTCATCGTATGCTGGAACTTAACAGTGCGCTGTCGGATGAGACTTCACGGAAAATAAAGTTTGAACGAAACGAGGAGAATCCGCTGGAGGCGGATGTGATCATTATTGACGAGATGTCCATGGTAGACATCCAGCTTTTCCAGTCACTGTTGAAGGCGGTGGCGCCCGGTACCAGATTAGTCTTAGTGGGGGATGTGAACCAGCTGCCGAGTGTCGGTCCGGGTCAGGTGCTGCGAGATTTGATTGACAGCTGCGCCTTTCCTATGGTTACGCTCCAGAAAATATTCCGTCAGGCGGAAGAAAGTGACATTGTTGTCAATGCGCATAGAATAAACAATGGGCAGCAGATTGCGCTGGATAATAAATCCAGGGATTTCTTTTTCTTGGAAAGAAATGACGCAAATGTCATTTACAAGCATATGATTCAACTGATTCGGGAAAAGCTACCCGGCTATGTGAAGGCAACACCCTTTGATATTCAAGTGCTTACACCTATGCGCAAGGGCCTTTTGGGCTGTGAGACGCTGAACGGTATCCTGCAAAAATACTTAAATCCGCCTGATACAGGAAAAAAAGAGCATATTAGTGGGGATACTATTTACCGTGAAGGCGATAAAGTCATGCAGGTGAAGAATAATTACCAGTTGGAGTGGGAGATTGTCAGCAAATACGGCATTCCTGTGGACAGAGGGGCAGGTATCTTCAATGGCGACATGGGCAGAATCCTGGAAATCAATGAGACGCTGTCCACACTGGTGGTAGAATATGATGAGCAGCGTAGGGTGACTTATCCATTCTCTCTGCTGGAGGAGTTGGAGCTGTGCTATGCTGTCACCATCCATAAATCTCAGGGGAGCGAATATCCGGCGGTGATTCTTCCCCTGCTTTCCGGGCCAAGGATGTTGTTCAACAGAAATCTGTTGTATACGGCTATTACCAGGGCCAGAAGCTGTGTCACGATATTGGGCAGCAGTGACACGGTGCACAGTATGATAGACAATGTCAGTGAAAACAGACGTTACACGGCATTGACAGACAGGATACAAGAGATTATGAAAGTCGGAGAAGGTTTCTGAAAGGAACCTTAAATGAATAGAATAGCAAGCGTTATTAAAAGGCTGTTTGAAGGTGCAGTGCAGATGTTATACCCACGGCATTGTCCCGTCTGCGACGGGATTGTCAAGCCCTGGGGAGAAAAAATATGTCTGGACTGTCTGCCAAAACTGAAACCTGTGACCGCGCCATGGTGTATGCAGTGCGGCAAGAAACTGGCAGGGGAGTCGGAGTACTGTGGAAACTGCGGTCCCGGGAAACATAATTACGCAAGAGGCAGAGCGCTGTATGAGTACGGGAGTGTTGCGGTGCCGATTTATCGCTTTAAGTATGGCGGACGCCAGGAGTATGCAGACTTCTTCGGAGAGCAGATGGCGGAATATCTGGGAGATTTTATACGTTCCATCCGACCGGATGGCATAGTGCCGATACCACTGCATCCGAGGCGCAGGGCAAAACGGGGTTACAATCAGGCGGAGCTGCTGGCTCGGGTGATAGGGGCTCGTATGGAGCTTCCTGTGTATACGGATATATTGGTTCGGGTGAAAAATACAGTACCTTTAAAAAAATTAAATCCTAAAGAAAGGCAAAATAATTTGAAAAAGGCTTTCAATATATCGGGAAATGATGTAAAATTAAAGACGATTCTAATAGTGGATGACATTTATACCATCGGCGCTACAATTGATGAAGCGGCAAATGTTTTTAGGAATGCCGGTGTGGAGTGCATCTGCTTCGTGACCCTTGCCTGCGGTACAGGTCTTTGACCTGCGGACAGGTACATCAGCCGCGGAAAATGGAGGAGACTATGAATATCAGGAATTGCAGAGTATGTGGCCGAATTTTCAATTATTTGTCAGGTCCACCTGTGTGCCAGGTCTGCAGGGAGAACCTTGAAGCGAAATTCCAAGAGGTCAAGGAGTACATCCGTGAGCATCGCGGTGTGGGAATTTCGGAGGTTGCCGAAGCCTGCGATGTGGATCCTGCACAGATCAGACAGTGGCTTAAGGATGACCGTCTGGAAGTGACCGAGGATTCCGCAATATTTCTTAACTGTGAGTCATGCGGAGCACCAATTCGGAGCGGTAAATTCTGCGAAAAGTGTAAGAATAATATGACAAAGGGCTTTGGTGATGTATTGAAGGCCAGCCGCCCTGAGCCTGAACCTAAGCCTCAGAAGTCCGGCAGCGATGATGGCGCAAGGATGAGATTCCTGAAATAGAGGCAAAGGCTCCGCCGATGCCGGGTAACGGAGGAAAGTTAGATAATGCTGAATGAAGAACGTGTCATTCTGATGACACATATGGCTTCCTATGAGCGCGGAGAAGGGAAGAGGAATGTCAAGATTGGAAATTTCTTCCGCAGTGATTATATTACCGTTCAGGTATTGAAGTCCGTAATCAGTGCTACCATTGCCTTCGCAGTGGTTTTTGCATTGTATATTCTGTATAATCTTGAAGTATTCATGCAAAATCTTTATGCAATAGATTTGATTGCTTTTGCAAAGAGTGTACTGATTTATTATGCAGTGACTGTGGTGGGGTATGGATTGGTGACCTATGTTATCAGCTCCTATCGCTATGCCAAGGCTAAGAATAACCTGAAACTATATTATCACAATTTAAAGAAACTGAATTCTCTGTATGAGCAACAATAGAGAAGAAAAGCAAGCTGCAGAAAGGCAAGATTATTAGTATGACCGATTTACTGGAAATAAGAGAAAAAATAAAACTGTTATACAGCAAGTATGAGGTGTTCATTCTGCCGCTGGCTAAATTCCTGCTGGCATTTGCAGCCCTGTTGGTCTTGAATTCTAAAATGGGGTACATGGGACGTCTGGATAACATGGCTCTTGTGTTGATTGTTGCGTTGATGTGTTCCTTCCTGCCAACAGGCGCCATTATTATCTTTGGGATGTTGTTCAGCCTGCTTCATATGTATGCTCTGTCATTGGAAGTGGCGCTGGTGGGATTCTGCTTGTATCTATTGATGTTTCTTGTGTTTTTCCGGTTCAGCCTAAAAGATTCTCTAGTGGTAGTGCTGACACCGCTGTTTTTTGCCATGCACATTCCCTATGTGGTGCCGATTGCAGTTGGATTAGTGTGCAGCCCTGCCTCCATCGTCTCGGTTGGCTGCGGCGTGGTGACATACTATATCATTCAGGCTGTTGCTGCTAATGCGCCCGCCATCAACATCATGGGAGATGATTTGTCATTGGATAAGATTCGACTTATGATTGACAGCATTATTGGCAACAGGGAGATGATGGTGATGATTGCGGCTTTTGCCATCACTGTACTCGCAGTATACCTGATACGCAGGCTTTCCATCGATTATGCGTGGACCATTGCCATGGTATCCGGCGCGCTGATCAACATTGTGATTTTGCTGATTGGTGATTTGATTTATGACATTAATATTTCCATTGTCGGAGCGCTTCTGGGATCTCTGTTGGCATTGGCAGCAGCCAAGGTAATAGAATTTTTCCGGTTCTGTGTAGATTACAGCAGAACGGAGAAAGTTCAGTTCGAAGACGATGAGTATTACTATTATGTAAAGGCCGTGCCTAAAATGACGGTGGCAATGTCCACAAAGACAGTGAAGCGAATCAATGCCCAGCATGCCAGGAGCGCTGCCGCGGGCAGAGGTGCCAGCACCGGCTACGAGGGGCGGAACGTACCTGCGCAGAGAAGTGCAACAGGACGCAGAGTGACCACCGAGAGGACGGCTGCAGGCCGAAGCAGCTATGGGGCGTCACGGACGGGAAGACCTAATGAGCGCAGAGGGGGAAAAAGCGTTACCATTGGCAGCACATCGTCGGAGAGCAATATCACGGACGATTTTGTTGATCCGGAGGATTTGTTCTAAATTCAGACAAAATGGGGAGAAGCAGGGTTAAAGTAAAATGCATTGGTTTGACACGATTGGTGAAAGGATAGTCGAATTCCTGAAAAGTTCCGTTTACTATGGAACCACGATGGACATCTATGATTATTTCGAAATCATAATAATTGCCTTCTTAATGTACTATATCTTAGTCTGGGTGAAGGCTACCAGGGCCTGGCTGCTGCTCAGGGGCTTGATTGTCATCGGCGTGTTCCTGCTGCTGGCATTTCTGATGGATATGAGCACAATCGTGTGGCTTGCTCAGAATGTGCTTAGTTTTGCGGTGTTAGCCCTGATAGTGGTTCTTCAGCCAGAGCTTCGTCATGCGCTGGAAAATCTGGGCCGGCGCAATTTCTTACCCTCTATGATTTTTGCAGACTCCAATGACAGGGCCCAGGAGTTGTTTTCAGAAAAGACCATAAGTGAGATTACCAAAGCTTGTATGGAAATGGGAAAGATGAAAACAGGCGCTCTGATCGTGATTGAGCAGAAGGAATCCTTGAAGGAATATGAAAGAACGGGCATTGATGTTGACGGAATTGTCTCCAGTCAGCTGCTCATTAATATTTTTGAACATAACACCCCTCTTCATGACGGCGCTGTGATTATTCGGGGAAACAGGGTAACATCGGCTACCTGTTATTTGCCCCTGTCAGACAACCTGGATCTGAGCAAGGAGTTGGGCACCCGTCATAGAGCAGGTGTGGGCATCTCCGAGGTTACGGATTCTCTGACAGTGATTGTTTCTGAGGAGACAGGGAAGATCAGTGTAGCTTATTCCGGGCAGTTGGAACGAGGCCTTAACTCGGAGCAGCTCAAGGAGAGGCTTCAGGTGATTTTGAATAACAAGAGCCTGGACGAGAAGCCGGGCAGTAAACACAAACGGAGAGGAAGGCACAAGGATAAGGAATAGTATGAGAAAAAAGATATTTCATAATGGGGGGCTGAAGCTGGGCTCCCTGGTGCTGGCCTATCTGCTGTGGCTGCTGGTAAAGCAGTTTGGCGATCCGGTCGAGACTGCGACTTTTCGGGGTATTCCCGTAACGCTGACCAACACTGAGCTTTTGGATGAGCAGAACAAGGTATATCAAGTACTTGACAACACTGATAAGGTTACCGTAATCGTACGGGCACCCGGAAGCATTATAGACGATTTAGATGCATCGGATATTGTAGCTATAGCTGATATGAGCAAGCTTACAGAAATCAATACCATAGCAATAACATTTTCTGTCCAGAATGGCGATACAGTGGATAGTATCAGGGGAAATCCCGATGTATTGCGCCTGACCGTGGAGGACAGAAGCACTAAGCCTATCAATGTCACATACAGCATTGTAGGTGAGGTGGCAGATGGGTATATCGTCGCCGGCGTCCAACAGGATCAGAACAGGATACAGGTGACCGGCCCGGAATCTGCGGTGTCTCGGATCAGATATGCGAACCTTGAGATCGATGTGTCGGGAGCTACATCGGATGTGTCTGCCAACGTGGATATACAGCTCTTTGATGCAGAGGGTAATCTTCTGGATTTGCCAAGTGTTAAAAAAAGTGTGAATAATGTACGCTTAAAGGTGGAGGTGCTTGCTGCCAAGGAGGTGCCTGTCATCGTGAATTACACAGGCTTACCTGCCGACGGTTTCCTGACCACAGGTGTGGTTAGGTGTAATCCTCCGACAGTTATGATTGCAGGTACTTTATCTGAGCTGAACAATGTGAGCTCTATTACGATTCCGGCGGAGGAACTGGACATTACCGACGCTACCGGCAATGTTGAAAGGAGTATTGACATTCGCAGACTGGTGATGGAAAACGGTGTGAGACTGGCGGACAGCAGTTTTAACGGTATTGTTACCGCTACCGTGTACATTGAGCCGGAAGTGGAACGGACCTTGGAGATATCACCTGCAAATATCAGTATTCTCAATGTACCTGAGGGAGTAAGGGTAAGGCGTGGAGAGGCAGATTCGCCTTATCGGCTAGTCATCTCAGGACTGGAAGCTGACCTCTCACAGATAACGGAGGATATGCTGGGAGCCAGCATAGATCTGGCGGCATGGATGAAAGAAGAAGATATGGAAGAGCTGCTACCGGGAGAGTATCAAATTCCCGTGACGTTCAATCTGCCCGAGAGCATTACGACAGAGAACACTGTGATGATGCAGATCATTATTGTTAGTTTGGAGGGGATGTAAGCCATGGCCAGGTTATTTGGAACAGACGGAATCAGAGGAATTGCAAACGAAGAATTGACTCCTACTCTGGCAATGCAGTTGGGGCAGGTGGGTGCCTATGTGCTTACAAGAGAGAAAGAACATAAGCCTACGATTATGGTGGGATGTGATACCCGTATCTCGGGTGACATGCTGGCAAATGCGCTGATGGCGGGGGCTTGTTCTGTTGGAGCTAACTGCATTTTTGTGGGGGTAATTCCCACTCCTGCGGTGGCTTATCTTACTCAAAAATACCGGGTAGATGCGGGAGTAGTTATATCTGCTTCCCATAACCCTGTGGAATTTAACGGCATCAAGTTTTTTGACGGCAATGGCTACAAGCTGCCTGATGAACTGGAGGACGAGATTGAGAGACTGATTCGGGAGGGAATGCCCGGTATCAAGTTTCCCATCGGTCCCGGCGTCGGAAAGGTGAAATACAGGACTGATGCCAGGGAGGAGTATATAAATCATTCGGTGAAGGCTGTTTCCGTAGACCTGTCCGGTCTGAAGATAGTGGTGGACTGTGCGGAGGGTGCCTCCTTTTATACCTCAGTGGAGGCATTGAAGGAGTTGGGCGGCAGTATAGTAGCCATTCACAACAACCCGGACGGCACAAACATCAATTCCAGCTGCGGATCCACTCACATGGAGGAGCTACAGGCGCGGGTGGTATATGAGAAGGCAAATGTAGGGCTGGCTTTTGATGGAGATGCAGACAGACTTTTGGCAGTGGATGAAAACGGCAAGATCGTGGACGGCGACCAGATCATGGCTATCGTGGGAAACTACATGAAAGCTCAGGGGCGGCTGAAAAAGGACACGATAGTGGCCACCATCATGAGTAACTTGGGATTTTTCCTGATGGGAGAGAAAAATGGCATTGTCATCGAGCAAACAAAGGTTGGCGACCGCTATGTGCTGGAACGCATGAAAGAGATCGGAGCCAGCCTGGGCGGCGAGCAGTCAGGGCATATTATCTTTTTGGATGAAAATACCACCGGAGACGGCTTGCTCAGTGCGCTGCATTTGCTTCAGGTGATGGTTGAGACAGGAAAGCCGCTGTCTGAGCTTGCAAGTATCATGGAGGTGCTGCCTCAGGCATTGGTCAATGCTAGGGTTGCAGATTATAAGAAGGATAAATACATGGACTATCCCGTGATTGTGGATGCTATCCGGGAATTGGAGGCGAAGTTTGAGGGGCAGGGGCGTGTGCTGATCAGACCCTCAGGAACGGAACCTCTGGTGCGGGTCATGATTGAGGGGAAGGATCAGCAGGTGATTCAGGAGGAGGCTCATAAGCTGGCAAATTTGATACAGGATGTGATGTTCTAGTTTAGTTCGTGGTGCGGTTTTTGTTTCTACGTTTCTGCGAGTGACGGCATACCCGCCACCTGATACCTGTTACTGGTTGAGAATAATAATCGATAAGTGGACGAATTTGACAATTTAACTTGTATTTAATCAACAATCATGGTACAGTTAATACATGGGAAATAGTATTGTTGGGGTACTTTAATTTAGAGGAAGGTATTTGTTATGGTAAGTCAGAAAGTAGTGATTAAAAATCCTACCGGACTGCATTTGCGGCCGGCGGGTATCCTGTGCAAGGAGGCAATGCAGTTCAAATCTTTGATCACATTCACCTTTCGTGATAATACGGCAAACGCTAAGAGCGTTTTAAGTGTCCTGGGTGCATGTGTGAAATGTGGCGATGAAATCGAACTTGTCTGTGAAGGGGAAGACGAGCAAGAAGCATTGAAAACACTGGTGCAGGCAGTGGAAAATGGATTAGGAGAGTAAAAAACCGGCTGTTGATTATATAACAGCCGGTTTTTAATCGTGAGCTCTGTGACGCACGTTTCTGACTGGTAAAAGCTGGGGGCATTATCGAAATGTAAAATTATCTCCTTCCAGTGCAATACAGATCATAGTTTTACCGGTATTTAAAACAATCTCATTACCAAAGTCATCGTAATATCTTGTGGCGCCATAGTCGCTGACTTTTTCCCAGTTAACGTGGATTCCTCTGCCGTTGGTAAAATACCACCCATCTTTGGTGTTGTCATGACAGCCAAATACCAGATAGCCATCATCGTTCAGCTCTTCATAAGCGACATATTGCACCAAGATATTTTTAAAAGACAATTGCTCTCCGGTTACGGTATCAACATGCGGTTCATCCTTGCCGCCGGAGAGATATTGAGAGCGGTAATAAAGACCGTCGCTGTCATTGTACTCGAAGTAGCATCTTGTCAGGGGATAACAACCTGACATGTCGATATAGACTGCGCTTTTCGCGTCATTACCATATTGGGTCAGCGTGTTCGGGCTAGATTGATTTGTAAAACGAAAGTGTTCTGTATCAGCTAAACCCCTGTAAGACAAAGAATAACCCTTGTTATTTATAACATTGAGAATTCCCTGTCCGGTGGCATAGAGATTGTGCGGGCTGGAACGGTGGCTGTCCCGGAAAAAGGCAGATGTATCAGTGCCCAGGTGGTCGTTGACATTCTGTGTAGTGGATTGTGCAAGCAGGTCATCCACAAAGTAAGGGCCACCGCTATGCACTAGGAAAGCATCCCACTCAAAGGACCAGTAGGCGAAATAGGTGCGGAGACTTCTTATATTGCCAATGGTCCCCAGTTTATCCCAGTCTTCGTATATTGCCATAAGTCTTGATATGCGTTTTTCTACATTGGCTTCATAGATGATGGATGCCTCAGAGAGATTGTAGTGAGGTACTGCACCGCTCTCATTTGGAATCATTACTGCAATAGGGCGTGTCTCAGCCACATCTGCATCCACCCACTGGTTGGTGAGCCGACTGCGCAGCATTCCCTCCCGAGGCGGCTCTGTATCGTCTAGAAGGTCTTCCAGTGGCGCATCTGATTGGCTGGGATTTGGTACGGTTCCTGTCGAGCCCCCGCTCAGGCCAGAATTCGGTAAAGAAGAATCCGGAGCTATGGGATTATTCGAAGAGTCATTCTGCCCGCAGGCACCCAAAAATACAGTGAGGGCAGCCAGAGCGAGCCATGTTTTTATTTTTTTCATAAAATATCCCTTTACTTACTTGTATTACAAGAGGGTGTGAATGCCCCTCTTTGGCAGAAATTCAATATCGAATGGGACTATAATGAATTCTGCATTTACAGATTATTCTACCACATTTCAAGTAATTAGTCATCAATGAAGCAGAAAATTAAGATTTTTTATAAATAGATTATTAAAAAGTAGTTTATCTTGCGCGCCAGACATTGAAATAGTATACTGATTATTAGATAAATCAGGAAGGAGACAGGGAACTCATGAGCATGCTGAGTGTAATTGTTCCTTGCTATAATGAGGAAGAAAATATTGCACCTTTTTATGAGGAACTGGTGAAGCATGTTTCTTTTTTGGCAGAAAGAGACATGGATCTGGAAGTGCTCTACATTGATGATGGATCCCGAGACCATACAGTTCAGGAGATAAGGAAGCTGAGAGAAACGGACGAAAGAGTTCATATGGTGTCTTTCTCCAGAAATTTCGGCAAGGAAGCAGCTATGTATGCGGGTCTGGAAAATGCAGTCGGGGATTATGTGGTGTTCATGGATGCGGATCTTCAGGATCCGCCTTCACTGCTTGCGGAAATGTTTTCATACATTGATCAGGGTTATGATACTGTGGCAACCAGGCGGGTTAGCCGGAAAGGGGAACCTCCCATCAGAAGTTTTTTTGCAAGGAGATTCTACCATCTGATGAAGCGGATCTCCCGGACAGAGATCATGGACGGAGCGAGAGATTATAGGTTGATGACTAGGCAGGTGGTGGATGCCATTCTGTCAATGAAGGAATACAACCGCTTTACCAAGGGCATTTTCGGCTGGGTCGGATTTGAGACAAAGTGGCTGGAATACGAAAATGTGGAGCGTGCCAGAGGAGAGACAAAGTGGAGCTTTTGGAAATTGTTTGTGTATTCTTTGGACGGCATTGCCGCTTTTTCAACAGTGCCTCTTATGCTGGCTTCTGTTGTGGGAGTGCTTTTCTGCCTTATCGCTTTTCTGATGATCATTTTTATCATAGTACGCAAACTAATCTTTGGAGACCCGGTGTCGGGATGGCCTTCGCTGGTGTGTATCATTTTGATGACCAGCGGCGTTCAGTTTTTTTGCACAGGTATTCTGGGGCAGTACCTGGCAAAGACCTATATGGAGGTAAAAAATCGTCCAATTTATCTGGTGAAGGAGAAATTGGGTTAAAAACCTTAACAAAATCTTAGCGGTCTGAACGCTTTAAGAATCGTAAATTTTATGGTAAAATTTTCATGTTCACAGTGGGAAAGGGCTATCAGTCGAATAAGGAAGGGGATTTATAGGTGGAGCTTAGTTTTGTAAAGGATTGCGAGTTAGAGAGGTATATTACAGACATAATGCTGGATATTGGGGTTCCAGCGCATCTGAAAGGGTATCATTATCTCAGAGACGCTATCTTGCTTTCGGGGAGAGATATGGAGGTGGTGAGCAGTGTAACAAAGCTCTTGTATCCCACCATCGCCAGACGTTTTCGAACCACGGACCAAAAGGTAGAGCGTGCAATACGCAATGCAATCGAGGTATCATGGAACAGAGGAAACGTGAAGACCTTTGAAAAGATGTTCGGGTATTCCGCGCTCTCCGGCAGGACCAGACCTACGAATAGCGAGTATATAGCGCGGATTGCAGACAAGATTCGTCTCGACATTAAAGCAATGTAACAGAAGTTGGAAAGCCCTTTACGGCGTGAATGAAAAGCGGCTGGCGGAATAACTCCGTCAGCTGCTTTTGCTTGTACAGGATAGATAAATATGTTATTATAGTTTCAGTTCAGCCAGATGTGATAAGATGCGGAAAATCGTGCTTGCGCGGATTCTTCGCGGATCGTTCCATCTGCAGGAACACCTGTTATTATTAATACTACATTCAGAAAGAGCAAAGCAATGATCATTATCTTATGTCTGTGTATGCTGTTGGTGCCCTGGATGATGGGGAACGGCGTTTTGTACATTCTCTACAGAAGATGCAACGGGAAGGATTTTTCTGTCAGTGATGCTCTGCTGACGGGATGGATAGCTGTAATTGGTATTGCGGAAGTGACACACATGTCAGCTGTTGCCCTGCATTTTTCCCTGACACGCTGTACAGTGATATTTGGTGTTTTGATTGGACTTATGACGATTGTGTCATTAATCATGTATATTATCCGTCGAATTAAGAAGGGGGAAGAGCCGGAAAAAAAGGTCTTTGAAAAATCTTCATTATTGATCTTATTTTCTGCAGCGCTCTTTTTAAGCCAGATAGCTTATATTCTGTTGTCGCAAAACATCTATTTATCCAGGGACATGACCCTGGAGACCGTAGTGAGCTTTTTGTACACGGATGGTATCTATCAGGTGAATCCCCTGACCGGCGCAGCTTATGAGGGAGGGATTCCCCTGCGGCTGGAGATTCTTTGCCTGCCCACGTTATATAGTATACTGTGTCGTCTTTTTTCCCTGGAACCTCGGACGGTGGTATGGCTGGTTATGCCCTG
Organism: Acetatifactor sp.; assembly: GCA_022511425.1. Lineage (GTDB taxonomy): Bacteria > Bacillota > Clostridia > Lachnospirales > Lachnospiraceae > Acetatifactor. Next base: position 2,307 of record JAFLRO010000048.1, on the reverse strand, counting down.
TGTGATGCTGCTTTGCTGTTACAGTGCATTCCGCTGTGTGGGGAGATGCCTGTTTTCTGATTCTGCAAAACGACAGGATTGCTTTCTGGCAACAGTGGCAGTGCTTTTGTGGGTGGGCAGCTATGCTTTTGGATTGGATGGCTTTGGTGTGCTGTCTAGCGGATGGCGGGGAGTGACCATCCGCAATGCTGTGTTAATACCCTATCTGATTTCTCTTTGTATGAGAAGGAAATGGAAGCTGGTAGTACTATGTATTGCAGCAGAAGCCTGTCTGGTCTGGACTTTCTATGGAGCAGGTGCCTGTCTGCTGACAGCTGTTGGTCTGATAGCTTGTGAGCTTATGTGTCGCAGGACAGGTAAGACCGACCGAAAGGAGGCAGCAGGGTGACAGAGCTTTTGAGAAATGCTTGGCTGGGGTGGCAGCAGTTTACGACCGGAGGAAAGCTGTCGGCGATTCTGATGGCAGTGCTTTTGTATCTTTGGCTTGGAGGCGGCTGGAAGCGACAAAAAGGACTTTATTCCTACACGGCTCTGATGATGTTTGCTTGTATTTTTCCGGTGTCGGCAATGGTCTTGATGCTGTATCAAACCAGATTTTATGACTATGAATGGCTCTGGAGCCTGGTGCCTATGACGGTTGTTATAGCCTGGGGAATCACGGAGTTTTTGGATGAACGTTGGAAGGAGCTCTCCCTTTCCCGGTGGAAGCAGGGTCTTCCAGTGACAGTGCTGTTGTTGGTTGTATTAGTACTGTGCAGTGGGTTTGGACAGACAGGATACAGCCGGAATGAGGAGCAGATCCGGCGGAACAAAGCCGATGGAGTGATCGACCGGATATTGGAGCTTCAGGACGGTGATATCTGTCTGTGGGCACCCCGGGAGATCATGGAGTACGCAAGGGAGAGGACCGGCAGACTTAGTTTGGTCTACGGCAGAAATATGTGGGAAGAAGCCCTGAATGCCTATACCTATGATGTCTATTCCCAAGAATATCGGGAACTCTATCTGTGGATGGAGAATGCGGACCCTGCAGGAACAGCTTTGATTGAGGATGGGGCGCGGGGAGAGATGCTATTGAAGGGAGAGAATAGCATGATGGCAGCAGCGCAGGCAGGTATCAGCTGCGTTCTGTTGCCTGGAAGTCTGAATGCGGATACTGTGGAGACTCTGGCTAAGGTCTGGGGTGGAAGCGCCCGGCAGATAGACGGATATTATCTTTTGACAAGGTGAGGAAGAGATAGTGAGCGAGCTGGTCAGTGTCATTGTACCTGTTTACAATGCGGAAAAGTTCATTAGAGAGGCTATGGACAGCGTGCGGGCACAGACCTACGAAAGCTGGGAATTGCTGCTGGTGGAGGACGGAAGCAGTGACGGCAGTGTGGATGTGATTACGAGCTACATTGCAGAAACGCAGGAGACCCGTATTCGACTGGTCCGTCAGCCCTCAAATCAGGGCGCGGCATGTGCCAGAAACAGAGGTGTCAGGGAGGCTGCAGGGAGATATATCGCTTATTTGGACGCGGATGACCTCTGGATGCCGGAGAAGTTGGAGCACGAAATTAAGTTCATGGAGAAAAAGAACGCTGCGTTTGCCTTCACAGGCTATGAGTTTGCCAACGAGCGCGGCGTTGGACTGGGCAAGGTGGTACGGGTGCCGGAGACGCTTGTATATCGGCAGGCTTTGAGTAACACCACCATTTTTACCACAACGGTGATGTTCGATACGGCTAAGATTTCAAAGGAACTGCTGGAGATGCCGCAGATAAAAAGCGAGGACACAGCACTTTGGTGGCGGATACTGAGAAGCGGCTATACGGCCTACGGACTGGATGAGAATCTGGTCATGTACCGCAGAGCAGGCAGGACTCTTTCTTCAAACAAGCTGAAGGCAATTCAACGCATCTGGAATCTGTACCGAAAAGTCGAGGGATTAAGTCTTGCCAGAAGTGTATGGCATTTTTGTTTTTGGGCCGTACATGCTGTGCAGAGAAGGATCTAGCAGGACTGTACGAAAAGGGAAAAATGTGGTATACTATGCGGAAAGGGCAGAAAGGGGAGCGAAGCAACCGAGGAGGTAAAGTTTCCGAAGCGCTGCCCGTAGCTTGTGGACACAGATTCGGAGGGAAATGGTTTGAGTACCAGTACCAATGAAAAAAGAATAAGAAAATTGGATACTTTTAAGCGCTTGATCAATCTTGGGCTGATTGCTGTGTGCCTTTTGCTGGAGGTTGCTGTTTTTGGGTATCATTGGATTGAAAACTTCAACGAGAGAGTGGTGGAGAATCTGCAGCAGTTCTGGTACAGAGG
>JAFLRO010000047.1 GCA_022511425.1 Acetatifactor sp. | reverse complement strand
TCCGCCTCCCTAAGACGGCGCTCTAACCAAGCTGAGCCACACCCCGAGACACATTTAGCATTATAACGCGCCCCGGGGAAAAAAGCAATACCCTTTTTAGAAAAATATTGTTTCAAAATTATTTCTTCAAAACGTATATACAATTTCAGGAATTATCCGATGATTAAATCCCTTTGAACACAAAAGAAAACTCCAACCTCTTATCCCCGGGCAGCAGATATTCTTCATGCACCCTGGCTCCCCAGCTGTCATCTCCGCCCACGCCCATCTGAGCCAAAGCCGCCCTTACCACTGTATAATGCACCTGAGGCAGCTCATACACATGCGCAGCATTCTCCAATTCATGTGGCGTATACGGCAGCGCCGAGAAGGACATCCTATTCCCGGCAAAGATAAGTCCTCTGCCCCTGTCATCCGTCACCTTGGCATACCGTACTTCCGTCTTATTCCCACACTCCTGGGGCACAAGATACCGTGCCAGATTGTCCGCCACCTTATTCCGATATAGCCCCAGCTTCGCACCGCGCTGTCTGTCCGCATAAGACTCCGCTGGTCCGTTCCCGTACCATTCCAGATTATCATAATCAGCGTCCATTTTAAGCATCATACCAAACTCCGGCATATCCCCCAGACCCTCCACAGGATCATAGGTCAAGGTCGTCTCCACAGTTCCGTCACTGTACACTTTATAGGACACCCCGCATTCGCCCAGGGGCTTGGTGGGCAGCATATACCGATAGGATACAGTCACACATCCATCATCCTCCTTCACCTGAGGATTGGGACCTTCCACTCCCCGACTGGTCATATACATGCTGGCCAGCTTCCATTGCCCATAACGGCCAACCATAAAGTTTCCATTGTCATTGTCGATGGGCGCACGCCAGAAATTGGGCATGGGTGTGGATTTTAACATCTCTTTCCCGCCGTACCGGTAAGAACTTAAGCCCCCTCCCGTAAACAGCACCTCAAATCCCTCTCCCCGCACACCAAGGTTCCAGGTACCGTGAATCACCTTCAATGCTCCTTTTCTCATCAGGGGCACATCTGCAATCAGCCCTTCTGTCCTGGTGAACACATCCTGTCCAAAGGCCACCTCATGACCTGCCTTCGCCCATGCTGTGTCAGCCTTCAGTCGGAAGGAAACCGTCACCACATACTCACCAGGTCTGTCGGGAAGCTTCACGGGATTTTTAAACTCAGCCTGGCTACCGGGTTCTACATTGGCCTCCAGCTTGTACTCTCGCAGTCTACGTCCCTGACATTCCAGCACTGCCACGCAGTCAAAAACATTCGTTCCCACAAACAGGTTCTTATTCACAATAGTGATGGTCTCTTCTGTCATTTCCACAGAGATATTCTGATAATTGAACTTCACATCCTGCATTTTGGGCGAAACATTTCTGTCGCCGCCATACACAATGCCATTACCGCTAAAGTTTCCGTCGTTTGGTCTATCGTCAAAATCGCCTCCGTAGGCCTGGAACTCCTTTCCATATCTGTCCTTCTTTGTGATGGACTGATCCACATAATCCCATATAAATCCGCCCTGATACAGCGGCTCCGTATCCGTCAGATCCGTGTATTTATGCATTCCGCCGCAGGAATTTCCCATGGCATGTGTATACTCACAGCAGATAAATGGCTTGCTGCGATCCTTCTTCAGCCATTCAGCAATACTTTGGGCACTGGGATACATCTGGCTTTCCACATCGCTTGTATCAGGATAACTCCTGTCATGACAGATACCTTCATAGTGCACTACCCGTCCGGGATCCTGCTCGTGGAAAAATCTGGACATATCATAAATGTTCTTTCCGCCATAAGCCTCATTACCACAGGACCAGATCAGAATAGCCGGGTGATTCTTATCCCTCTGGTACATGGAGTTTGCACGGTCCAACATAATGGCGTTCCACTTAGGATTATTGCCGGGCACAACAGAAGATGCTTCTGCTGCTCCCCGCTCCACAGGCTCCCAGGAACCGTGGGATTCCAGATTACACTCATCAATCATATAAAAGCCCAGCTGATCACAGAGGGCATAGATCCTGGAATCATTGGGGTAATGACAGGTACGGATGGCATTAATATTGTGCTGCTTCATGGTCACAAGATCCTTCCACAGCTCCGCCTCGCTGACCACCCGGCCTGTGTAGGAACTGAACTCATGACGATTTGCGCCCTTGAACACGATCCGTTTCCCGTTCAGTTTCATAAGCCCGTCTGCAATCTCGAACCGCCGGAACCCTATCAGTTGAGGAATCACCTCCTGCAATTTTCCTGCCTCATCAAACACCTCAAGAACCAACTTATAAAGGTTTGGCACCTCCGCGCTCCACAACAGAGGGTTTTCCACAGGAATCACAAAATGACTCTCCTGCTTCAAAATTCCATCCAGCTCCGCTATCTGCATACAGGAATCCACCTGGCCGGGCAGAGGATTGTATCCCTCCTCAAAGCGGAAACTCCGCTCTTCCCGAAGAAGTCTTACGGAAACCTTCCCTGCCAAAGAAGCCTTCAGATCTATCGTCAAATCAGCTTTGTCAAAACTGTCGCTTAACAAAGTACGCACCTTCACATCCCACACATGCACCTTGGGCACCGTGTAGAGAAACACCTCTCTGAAAATACCGGAAAAGCGGAAAAAATCCTGATCCTCACACCAGCTGCCGCCGCACCACTTGAATACCTGCACCGCAAGCTTATTCTCTCCTTCCTTCAGATAAGGAGTCAGCTCAAACTCCGAGGGTGTAAAGGTGTCCTCACTGTAACCCACATACGTGCCGTTACACCAGAGAATCATTGCGCTCTCTACTCCCTGGAAAGAAATATATACAGGACCATCCGCCATTTGCTCCGGAACATGGAAATACTTCACATAACTTGCCACCGGATTAAAGTGTTCCGGAATCTGACCGGGCTTTATCTCATCGTGTCCATCCCATGGATACTGAACATTGGCATATTGAGGACTGTCATAACCTTCCATCTGGATATGGGCCGGCACCCGGATATCCGCCCAGCTATGGCAGTTGCAGTCCAAATTCTGGAAACCGGGTATGGCCGCATTATAATTGGGTGCATAAGAGAATTTCCACAGTCCGTTCAGAGAGTGACGAAAACTGCTCACTCCCTCTATCTCCTCTGCCGCATTGGCAAACCACTTATGGTCAGAGTGGGCATCCAACCTATTCTCCCTGAAAAACTCCGGGTCACTGATCTTACGGTAATCAAATTCGCTCATCTTACTGTTTCCTCCTGTTTTGCTCCGACAACTTCTATCTGTCATTATTTCTTCCCTTTATTTGCTTGGAGCCGACCTTTTTACCGGTATCTTTGGCCTCCCCACCGGAGGTGTTTTCCATAGCTGCGGGCAGCTCCACAATCCCGCCATGGCGTGCGTTTCTGGCATTAACGCTATCCCTAAACAACGCATAGCAGGAAGACATAAGCGGAATAAAGAACAACATGCCTGCCACTCCGAAGAGACTGCCACCCAGGCTCACTGCTGCCAGCACCCAGATAGACGGCAGACCCACTGAATTTCCCACCACCTTGGGATAGATCAGGTTTCCCTCAACCTGCTGCAGCACCAGGAACAGAACAATGAACCATATCGCCTGCACAGGATTATCAATCAAAAGCAGGAAGGTTCCCACTACACAGCCGATAAAGGCGCCGACAATGGGAATCAGTGCAGTAAATGCGATCAGCACTCCCACTAACAGAGCATAAGGCATCCGGAATATGGTCATTGCAATAAAGAACATCGTACCAAGAATCACTGCCTCCAGACACTGACCCGTGATAAAGCTTGAGAAGTTCTTATAGAGCAGCGCACAGATCTCCAGTACTTTCAAAGCTGCCTTCTGCGGCAGGAAAGCTGAAATCACCCGTCTCCCCTGATTGGCCAGACGTTCTTTCTGGCTCAGGATATACAAAGAAAAAATAAAAGCGATGATACTGTTTACGGTTCCCGATATGATTCCGCTGGCAACGCTGACAGTTGAGCTGATTACATCACCCGCGCCGTTTTGCAGAAAGTTTATCACATTTTCCAGAACAGAATCCCAGTTAATCTCAATCTGCTCCAGCTTTTTTACCTGCTCAGTCAGCTCCGGGTAGTCTTCCGTAAGTCGGTTCAACTCCCGAATTACATCCTCTGTAAAGGCCGGAATTTCTCTCCCAAGCTCCTTCACAGTTTCTGTTACCTGAGGAATCACCGTGACAGCTACCAATACGATTACCAGAATAACGGATAACAGGGATAGTACCATACAAAGCGGCCGCTTCAGGCGGGCGGCGCTTTTTCCCTTCCATCGTTTAAACAGCTTTTCTTCGTAAGCTTTAAGCGGAATGTTCAGCGCGAATGCTATGACTCCTCCGTACAAAAAGGGCTTTACAATACCATACACAAACTGTATTCCGAAAAACACCTGATTGCTGTACATGATAACGAGTACCAGAACTGCAGCAAATAATAAAAGTCGCCTGATCTGACGCAGGTTTTCCTTGTTAAATTCCATATAGCATCCCCCTTTTATCCTTAACAGACTTTCAACAATTACAAATCTTCTCCATTTACAAACCTTTGTCATTTATTAGCTTACATCAGGAATCCTTCTCCTCCAGCAGCTTCACCAAATACTCCCACACCCGCTTGGTGGAGGAAATGCTCAAGGTCTCCTCGGTTGTGTGGATGTCATGCATCTGAGGGCCTATGGATACGCAGTCCAGATTATTGATTTTGCTGCCCAGAATGCCGCATTCCAACCCTGCGTGTATGGCCTCCACCCTGGGGGATTCGCCATACATCTTCTCGTACACAGCCACCATCTTCTCCCGCAGCGGCGAATCCTTGCGGTACTTCCAGCCGGGATAATCACCGCTTACCTCACAGACACCTCCAGCCAGTGCCGTAATGGTCTCCAATTTTTCTATCAATGCCTGCTTTGCGCTCTCCACGCTGCTGCGCACGGAAAATTCTGCCCTGAATTCCCAATTTCCCGGCTCGAACTTTAATATTCCAAGGTTCAGCGATGTCTCCACCAGCCCGGGCATGTCAGCGCTCATGGACTGAACACCGTTTGGCACAGCACACAAAAAGGCTGCTGCCCTCTTGGTATCTTCCAATGTCGCGCAGTGATAACTATCGGGTCTCGACTGCTTTGCTCTGATATACACTCCGGGATCCTTTGTGGCAAGTTCCATCTGCACCTCAGTCTCCACTTCTTTTACAATTCGTGTCAAAACATCACAATCCTTCTCCTCCGCCAGGAGCAATGCTTTCGTCTCCCGGGGAATCGCATTATCAGCCAGACCACCTGTAAGCTCACAAAGATACACGGGCCGCTCTCTGAGCAGCCTGTTCAGCACCCTTCCCATCAGGCAGTTGGAATTTCCCCGTTCCTTATGGATTTCCGCACCGGAATGACCGCCTGACAGACCACCTACCGTCAGTTCAAGCGCAATGCCCCAGCGCACCTTCCAGGAAAAGCGGAAACTGCAGTTTACCCTTGCCCCGCCCGCGCAGCTGGTCAGGAAGATGCCCTCATCCTCGGAGTCCAGATTGATCAGCCTGTTTCCGGTAAGCATTGACAAATCGATGCCTCTGGCACCGTCCATGCCCACTTCCTCGTCTACTGTGATCACGATCTCCAGCCTTGGATGCTTTATATTGTCTGAATCCAGCAGCGCCAGGGAATAGGCAACCGCAATTCCGTCGTCACCACCCAGGCTGGTGCCCTGCGCATAGACTTCATCTCCCCGGACAGCTACCCGAAGTCCTTCTGTCTTCATGTCAATATCACAGTCCGGCTTTTTCACCGCAACCATATCCATGTGGCCCTGAAGGATCACTGTGGGTTCTTTCTCATAGCCGGGGGTGGCCTCTTTTATGATGATCACATTCTTTAACTCATCCTGAATGTAAAACAGACCTCTCTCTTTCGCAAAATTCACCAGATAATCGCTGATCTGCTGTACATTGCCCGAACCGTGGGGAATCTTTGTAATCTCCTCAAAATAGTAAAATACGCTCTTTGGCTCCAAATCCGACAAAACTCCCATAAATCCTCTTTCCGGCTGCAAAAAATAGCCTTTCTACGCAGCCCATCCCTTCCTATCATCCCGCCTTTTACCGCCGAATAATCTACTGCTATTTTACCCTTTTTTTCGAAAACTGTATAGTTTTTCTGTAAATATTTTCCTGTAATGCATCAGATATTTCGGTCATCTTTCTTTTTCAAAAGCTGAGAAGTATCCAACGTCTGTTCTGACGCCTTAGTTTTTTTCTCCTTTTTAGTTCCCTTATCTTTCGCGGGTTTCTTCTCCTTATCAGGAATCTGTATATCCGCATCTGAGTTGTCTCCTATGCCATGAGCATCTATAGACGATTCATCTGACTTCTGTACATTTCCTGTGAAATCCTTCTTCCCGGCTTTAATATGATTAAACATCTTCTCCGCCCATTCAAACTGGGGCACATACTGGAAGCGCCGCATAGTTACATCCGCCAAAAACAGAAAAATCGCCAGACCCAGCAGCCAGTTGGTCAGGGATCGTTTCTCCCCCGCACCTGTGGTGATACGTGTCCAAATATTCTCCACCGGCGTGATCATTCTTCCATACTGTTGCGCAAAACTCAGGTAAGGAGCCGTGCTCACATCAAATTTATACTCGTAAGAAAACTGCACAGCCGCAGCTGTGGTCATATAGCTCTGGATCTCCCCGCTCTCCGTGCGGCGTATATTGAAATGATACAGGCCGGTCCGGTTTGTGGGAATACTGGTCTCATAGGTGCCCGGAGACGTCGCATAAAGCTTTACATCCTGTGCATTCCCCTCCGGGTCAATGACTGTGGCTAAAATCTCTGTGTCACTGCTATAGTTTCCCGTCTGATAGACAACCCTGGTCTCCTCTCCCACGGTCACCACATCCACTCTGTCCTCGCCCATGTTGGCATTTCCGGTGGAATAGTCCACAATCCGCTTCCAGAGTTGGACATAATCTTCCCGTCCAACAAATGCACCGCTCCACTCCCCCGTGACATCACTGTTCCAGGCCACAGTGCGCCCCAGGCCATACTGCCAGACGGTGAGTATGGGGTCGTCCTTCTCAGCGGATGAAATGATGGAACTGGATGCTGTCTTGGGCGTTGCGGAAACATATCCGTAGAGTATGGGCCACCCTTCCGTAAAAAGATTTGCCGTCAGTTCATGTCCTCTCCTGACAGACAGCCCGAATTCTCCGTTCTGGATATAGCTGTCCCCTCCAAGGAATACCTCCTGTGCAAAAATCTTGGGGATGTCGCTGGAAATATCGGAGTAATAATACCGGCCGCTGCAGTTGTTGGCCAAGCGCTCTAATAGCTGCGTGTCCGAACCGTCCCCCACTGCCACAGTAGAGAGGGTGATTCCGGCACTGGTGTATGCCTCCACTATATCCCTGAAATCCGTGGTCTCACCCATACCGTCCGTAAGCAGCACGACATGTTTTACGGAAGCCTCGGATTGGACGAGCGCCCTGAAAGCTTCCTGCAACGCTGGCTTGATGGTGGTTCCGCCTCCATCGTCAATCTTCTCGATTTCCTCCTTGATGCCCGCTCTGTCATCTACCTTCGTCAGCTCCACCTGCCAGCTGTACCGATCATCAAAAGTCAGCACGCCAACATAATCCGAGTCTTCCAGATTATCCACAGCGACGGTAGCGGCCCTTATCGCTATGTCGAGATTGCTTGCGCCGGAGCCTCCCACGGAACCGGTCATACTCCCGGAGCGGTCGATGACCATGACCATGGCCATCGAGGGCTTTTCATCCACACTCCGAAGCTTCATATCCACAGGAAGAACTGTCTCCAAAACCGTATCCCGGTATCCGCCCAGGGCAAAACTGTCCTCCCCGCCGCAACAAATAAAGCCGCAGCCGTAATCCTTCACGTAAGTCTCCAGATGATTCAGAAAGCCTGCCGGTAAATCGTCAATGTAGGTATCCACTAAAATAATGGACTTATACTGCAGCATCGCATCAATATTGTCCGGCGCATTCAGAGCAGAGACCGTGCTGTAATCGCACCCCGCCGCATTCAGTACGGAGGCAAACCCCGAGACACCGGTATTCTTTCCCGAAATGACCAATACTCTGGGCGCAGCCTCCACCACGGAATAAGCATTGTACACATCATTCTCCCGGCAGGTGTCTCCCACTGCCCGTACCTGTGCGCGCAGAATCTCCATGGCGTTGCTGCCCGTATCATCACTGACCTGCTGGGTGAACACAAATCGATTGCTTCCCTTATTCAGATGTACCTGATTGGATGCTGCAATCCGGCTTCCATTGTAAATCTCCAAGACAGCGTCCGTTTCATAATTACTCTCCACCAGCACAGTAACAGAGTATTTATCTCCGGGGTGCAGATTGGCAGGGAGCGTGACATTGTCAATATAAGCGTCCGCCTTCTCCTCATCCTCATAGAGCAGCGTCAAAAATTCTGCTCCGCTGGCAGAAATCGCCTGTGCCATACGCTGAATATCCCCGCTGGTCTCCTTTCCGTCAGTCAGCACTACAATCCTTCCGTTATAGCCCCCGGGAATCAGTGTGAGCGCTCGGGAAACAGCCTCCTCAAAATTAGTAGCTGAGCTCTCCGGCACTGTCATAAGACCTGCATAATGCTGCTCCGAACTCAAAAACTGCTCCACAAGTGCATCTTTGCCAAAGGTCACAATGCCGTACACATTGTGGGCGGGCATTCCCGTCACGGTCTTTCTCAGATAGCTTTCCATCTCATCCAGATGTTCCTCGTTACTGTTTGAGAGATCCACTACGAACACTGTGGCCGTGCCGCTGCTGCCCATCTTTATGCTCACACCCAGAAGCGCCAGAAGCACGCACAGAAACACCATACCGCGCAACACAAGGTAGAATTTCCCCCTGTATCGCATCTGACGTACATAGACGATCCACTCTGCCACCAAGAATGCCAATACTAACAGCAAGAAGACATTGCGCAGCGTTCTCTTTACCATTTGTATGCGCAGTTCGCCGCCGTCACTGACAGAAACAGCATCCGCCTGTCCGTCTGATTCCGTAGCGGTCTGGAAACGCACCACATAGGATTCCTGATAGTCTTCATTCCCAACTTGATATAATCCTGCCCTCCGAGTGCGGCTCTCAAACTGTGTCCTGTCTAACTCCGCCCATGGCTGCAGGGCAATTTCCTCCCCCGCATAATATACATTGGCGGCAAGCCAGGAGGTATCCGACAGATAGATCATGGCGTTAGCAAGGAACACCGGGAATTCCGCCCGCAGCGGGAAATCCGACTCCCGTATGTCAAAACCTACCACAATTTCCTTCCTGCCATCCTTCTCCCCATAATATCCAACACACTTACCGTCGTACTGAAGAAAGCTCTCCGCTCCTTCCGGAAGCGCAAAGCAATAGGCAGTATTCACCCCTATGGTGAAGCCGGACAGTCCTGCTGTCAAGTCACAGTCCGTCATATCCAGCACCACGTTATCAAGTTTCTCAATGGACTCACCACGCGCATCGCCAAATAACAGCTTGTTACCCTCCGTGGTTACGGGGGTCTCGCCTGCGTCATAAATCACCACATTATAGGCATAGTTCTCTGCGGCAATATCGCTCTCCGCCCTGGCAATACTATTCCCGGTCACTGCCTGATATGCCTTTTCAATAAAGGTGTTCCCGTCACCCACCAGCAGACCGTCAATGAGATTTCCGCGGTTCTTTACTGCCAGGGAAACATTATCCCTGCTCAGACTGTCGCTTGCACCTCCGGAAAAGGAGATTCCGCTGAGCCTGGTCTCAATGCTTTCACCTTCCCAGTCAATACCCTCAAACAGACAGATTCTTCGCTCACCGGAAACAAGCTGCATCGGACTTAAGGCAATCAGTTTTTCACCCCGGTCGTAAAGTCCGACATCAAAGGAAACGGCCTGGTCACTATAGTTGGCCAAACTGACCATCACATCATAAGTACCGTCCTCCCTAAGGGAGAAAACAGTGTACTCGTTGGCAACATTAGCTGTGGGCTCTCCCACCACATGAAGCTCTTTGCCCGCTGAGCTCACCAAGGATTCAAAATCTCCCGCGCCGGCTCCATCCGTATAAACGATCAGGTCCGCGGCATTTTCCATGTCCTCTCCTGCAAGGGTGTCTAAAATATTTTGAGCTGCCGCAAGACTTCCGCCGCTATCGCTGCACTCCAACCCCCGCAGAGCCTGAATCATACTGTCTGCATCCGAAATGTCCACCGCCAGCAGGTTCACGCCGCTTCCGTCCACTGTCACCAGAGAATATTTCGTATTCCCCGAAAACTGTGCGCTTTCCGAGGCGCGCACATAGTCGCAGGCCTGTTCCACAGCCTCCTCCAGACGGCTCTTGCCCGAGGCACCCACATGCTGCATGCTGCCGCTGGTGTCAATCAGGAAAATTTTTCTCCCGCCGCCCTGGCCATCTGCCCTGATAAAAGGAGACATCAGCGCGATCACCAGCAGTGCAATAATGAGAATCTGCAGGTACATGAGAATGTTGTGCACAAACTTTTCAAAGAAGGTGCGGGACTGTTCATTTTTCAAGAGTTTCTTCCACAATAGGTTGGAGGAAATGAGATGATCGATCCCTTTTGGCTTCAACAGATATAAAATTATGATAATAGGAACCGCTGCCAGAAAGAACAGCGGCCATAAGCTCTCAAATATCATATAGCATCCTTAAATCCTGAAATAGCAGTTTATGAAAATCCGTCTCTGTGCTGCACAGGGCATAAGCCGCACCCCTTTTTGCGCACTCCCGTTTCAACTTTGATGTAAACTCCTGAAGAGCTTTCTCATAAATGCGGATACTCGCTGTGTCCAGCGTAAGGCGTAACGTACTTTTCTCCTCCATATCAATGAGATTTCTCGTTCCTGTGAGTTCCACGTTCAGCTCTTCCCCCGCCAACACATGCAAAAGCACAGCCTTCTGTCTGCGGTATTCCAGAAAGCGAAGCAGCTGCTGAGTCGCATCATCATCCTGATCCACAAAGCCCTCCTGCAGAAAATCGCTGATGATAATGGTCACACCGGGGCCCTTAGCGGGAAGACGCCTGACCGCTTCGATGATATCAGCCCTACCGTCAAAGATGCGCTGTTCCAGCCAGTCCGTCAGACGTGGAAATGCTCTCTTGCCGCCACTAGCCACAAAGGGGGCGTCCATTCTTTGTATGTCATAGACCAGCACTCTGTCCATATTGTTAAGGCCCAGATAGGACATGGCGGCAGCCAGCATGGCGGCCATATCGCTTTTTTTGTTTTTTCCGTAGTCCATGGAGGCGCTTGTGTCAAGTAAAATTGAGACTACAGCCTCCTTTTCCTCCATGTATTCCTTTACATAGAATCTGTCCAGCCGTCCATAGGCATTCCAGTCAATGCGGCGTATGTCATCACCGGGCATGTATTCTCTGAAATCGGAGAATTCTGTGGAGGAGCCTTTCTGTACGGATTTGCGATTTCCGCTGAGATTCATGGAGGACTTGTGGCCCATGGAGAGGCGTAGGCGGGATAGAGTGGCGTAAAATGCTGCATCTAGTTTCATATACCTTGACCTCTTGAAAATTTTAGTTTTGCCACGAGTGACGGCACCAAGCGGTGAGTATGCTCACGCAGTTCGCTCACCGCTCACTGTCGCGGCTTTCGCCGAGTGCATGCGCAAGCGCCTGCGTTCAGTGGGGTGCTCACACAAACAAGGCAACGTTCCGCCGAACGAACTGCAACGACCACTAAGGCGCGTAAGGGCATCCCGCCTAAGTCTACGTAGGCAGTGGATTTCGTCTCCACTAAGAACGCCTTTTGGGTGTTTGCTTAGAGCATACCCACCGCTTGGTGCCCGATTGCGGCAATAAGTAATAACTTTATATCTGTGGTTTCTTTGTAGTTAAAATTCCCCTTATAATGTCATCCTCAGAAATGCTCTGGCTGATGGCGTCAAAGCTGGGGATGATGCGGTGGCGCAGGACAGGGTAGGCCGCCTCTTCCACATCCTGGAAGGATACGTTGAAGCGTCCTTCCAAAAAGGCCTTGGCCCTGGCGGCACGGATCAGCGCCTGGGCTGCTCTGGGGCTTGCGCCTTCTCTGATATGGGGGTTGGGAGCATGGGTCTCCATGACAATGTCCAAAAGATAATCCATCACAGCGTCAGCTATAGGAATCTGATTTACCAGCGACCTGGCTGCCAACAGCCCCTCTCCGTCCATTTGTTTTTCGATGACCGATGCCTGGCTTCCCTCTGTCAGGGTGACAATCCCTTTTAGCTCCTCTTTGGAAGGAAAGTGAACCAAAATCTTGAACATAAATCGGTCCAGCTGAGCCTCCGGAAGAGGATAGGTTCCCTCATTCTCGATGGGGTTCTGGGTGGCCAGCACAAAGAAGGGTTCCTCCAGTCCGTGGCTTTCATTTCCCACTGTCACAGTATGCTCCTGCATAGCTTCCAGCAGTGCAGACTGGGTCTTAGGGGTGGCTCGGTTTATCTCGTCCGCCAGTATTAAGTTGGCAAAAATCGGTCCCCGCTCGAAGGAAAAGGAACTGCCCTGCTCGTTCTTTACAATGATATTGGTGCCCGTCACATCACTGGGCATCAGGTCGGGCGTAAACTGTATTCTCTTGAAGGACAGGTCAAAAACCTTGCTGATGGTACTGACAAGCCTGGTCTTTCCCAGGCCTGGCATACCTTCCAAAAGCACATTGCCGCCAGTGAGCATGGCCAGCATGACCTGACGTATAATCTCTTCCTGTCCGATGATGCCTTTCCTGATCTCCCTCTCGCAGTCTGCAATCCGCTGAGCCATATAGGCCGGATCCTGCAGCCTGTTCCTATCCAATTCACTCATCTTTATACTGCCCTCCGTCACTTTTCTATAATAAGTCCAGTGCTAATGAAAGCTGGAAAAATACTCCTTAATCACTTCTTCCATACCGCTTGGATACCGTCCGGCGGCAATGCCCTCATAGGCATTTTGCTCATAGCTTCCGATAACCGCCTCATGGGATATATGTGTTCCCTCCCAGCTCAAGCCGTTCTGATCGCGAAAATATTCGGAATCGTTATGGTTTACGGCATTTCCTGTAAGATTACCGCTGTCCGCAATGGAGTTGGGGATGCTGACATAATCCCGGGATGTGTTGGTGCTTCCGGTTCCCCTGCCGGAACCGGAACCGCTGCCCTGACCGTCCTGTCCACTGCCTTCACCGTTCTGACCGCTTCCCTGACCGCCTGTACCTTGGCCTCCTTGACCGTCTCCCTGACCGTTTTGAGCATTGCCCTGGCCGTCTCCCTGGCCATTCTGGCCATTGCCCTGACCGTCCCCTTGACCATTCTGACCATTTCCTTGACCGTCTCCCTGGCCATTCTGATTATTATCCTGACCGTCCCCCTGGCTATTCTGCCCTTGATTAGAAGCAAGACTGCTCCCCCCTGTGGAGGGGTTCCCGCTCATCTCCTGCAGCTTATCCGCCATGGTCTGCATGGACTGGGCCGATATCGGGGATGCTGCCGCACCGTTCTGAATGCTCTGAGCCAATTCGGACATCCGGCTACTCATATTCTCATATTTATAGTTTAACTTCTCACCCGCTGCCTGTAAGGCTTCCGCGGAAGATACCTGATTGTATTCGTTCAAAGAGGATTGGAGGCTTTCCATCATCTCCTGCAAAGCGGCCAGCTGCTCCGGAGTCAGCGCCTCCTGTTCCAGTTCCTTCAGCTCTTCCAGCTCTTCTAAGACCTCTTCGATCTCCTTCTCCTTATCCCGTGCTTCCTGCTGTATCTTATGGAGCTCCTGCGCCCGATCTTTCATTACGGAAGGAGTAAGCACCAGGCCAATTACCGCTGCGAGAAGCACCGCCGACAGCGCCATCCCTCTCCAGTCAGGCCACAATGGAATCCGAATCCTGTCCCTGTGGGCTTTCAGCTGCTCCATAGCATCCTCCCGTTGAAGTGAAAATAAAGCTCCCTCCTCCTTCAGATGCTCATACGCCGTGATGATCCGCTCCTGAAAACCGAAGCTGTCCATCACAAGTGCCGCCTGCTCCATGGTACTGCGCCGGATAAGAAACGCTGCAGTCGCCGTCACAACAGCTGCCAACAGCGCAGCTGCCGTGTAAAGGTCAGCATAGTATAAGGGTATCAGGAACGCTGCAGCCTGGAACAGAATTCCTGCCCCTGCCCCCACGCTCGAAGCAAATACCAGTTTTTTCAGAAAGCCTGCTAGATTCAGCCTGCGGCGATATGACCGTATGGTATCCAAAAATTCTCTTTGCTGCATTGATGATCCCACTTTCATTACTTACTTTCTGCCCGTTCTTTACGCGGCATTCTTTTTTCCGCGCCTGCGCCCAGAGCCGGAATGCAGGGGATTTACTTTCCACGCAGCAACAGCCATAAACACAAAGGATAAAGACAGAATACAACCTGCCGATACAAGTACCCACACCTTGCCGCGCGCCAGTGCATAAGTCAACAAGCCAACCTGACTTGTTGTAAAAGAACCTCCATTCATTCCAAAGAGGGATTCGCCCATCATCATATGTGTGAAACACTCTTCAAAAAACACGATTGGGTTCACCAGCAGAGGAAGCAGTGCCTCTCCCATATTGTTTCTTCCCATAATAAGACCGTAAATTAAGGGAAGAAACGTTATAACGAAGATCACAAAATAAATTCCAAAGGATAAAAGGACTGCCCCCACTGACTTTCGACAGAAAGAGGATGCCAGAATTCCCACACTCCCTGCAAACACCGAAAAGAGAATAAGCGCAAGCAGATAATAAAACAAATTGCTCCAGCTAAGGCCTCCCACAACAAAGGACAATGACATGATCGGCAGACTCGCCGCCACATAAAACAGAATGCGCAGCACTGCGGAGATCACCTTGCCAAACACGATGGAAAAGGGTGACATACAGGTGGTCAGCATGATATCAAAAGTCTGCCTTTCCTTCTCCCCCGAGATGGAAGAAGCTGTGATAATGGGCACATACAGCGCCACAACACACGCCTGTACCACCGCCACCACCGGAAACAGATACACCAGAGAGCTGTAGATATTACTACTTCTCAGATAGCCACTCCCCTGAATCGCAAGCAGCGCCAACAAAAAGGCCACAGTCAATGCCGCCTCATAGCCAAAAAGGCCCCAACTCATGCGCATGCTGCGCACCGTAACCTGCAAATCTTTCTTCACGATGGGATTTAACCGAATTTTCATTGCGCACCTCCTGTCAACTGCATAAACAGCGACTCCAGATTCCCTTCCTCCCGATGGAAGCCAGTGAGAATCACATTATTTTGAATTAACCGTCCAATCAGAGCACAAATCTCCTCTTCTGTACCGTTGTGGGTGATAACCAGCTCGTTCTCACGCACGGACTCCACCGTAACGCCGGCCTGCTCCTTCAGCATGCGCACCGCAGGTTCCATCTCAGAGATAACATTGATATGAATTCGAGTTCCCCCCGAAATCTGCTGCATGATGTCTTCTATACGCCCGGCAGTCACCAACTGACCACGATTCATGATCCCGATACTGTTACACATCTCCGAGAGCTCCGACAGAATATGAGAGCTGATGACAATGGTCTTTCCCATGGAATGCAAGTTCTTCAAAAGCTCCTTCATCTCCACCCTGGCTCTGGGATCCAGACCGGAGCTGGGTTCGTCCAGAATCAGCAGCTTGGGATTATGCAGCAGCGCCCTGGCCACACACAGCCTCTGTTTCATACCCCGGGAAAGTGTATCCACATACACCTCTTTCTTGTCCGAGAGGTTTACTAACTCCAGCAGATCATCCGATAACTTCGCTATATCCCGGGAGGACATTCCATACATGGAGCCGTACATATCCATATATTCCCGCACCTTCAGATTGTCATATACCCCAAAGAAATCGGGCACATAACCAATCAGACGTTTCATTTTCTTACTGCCCACAGCGCTCTCCGTTCCTCCGATGCGCACAGTGCCCCCGCTTGCTTTCAAGAGGCCGCAGACAATACGGATGGTAGTGGTCTTTCCCGCGCCGTTAGGCCCTACAAAACCAAATAAATCCCCCTCAGGAATATGCAGCGTCAAATGATTGACTGCCGTAAAGGAACCATAATTCTTTGACAAATCATTGATATACAGCATACCGCACCTCCTACTGAACCGAGTAGAGACATCCGTAGGATATCTCGCTGCAATCGTCGTCAACCGTTTTATCCCAGTTCTCCACCACGCCGATAACTGCGAACTCGCCATCACGCTGATGTGAATAAACATCATAGACTCCCACACCCAGAGCAGCCAGAGCGCTGACCTCCCTGTACTTTCCATCGGAATAGTAATCCTGTAAAAAGTCGTAGATATACCAACTGTAATAGTAGTCAGATGTGATATAGAGAAGTTCCGCATCCTGAAGACGGCAGCTTGCTCCTGCCGGGAGTCCTCTGTATACAGATAAGGAGTCATCCACGAGCACCGCAAAATAAGTCATATCCTTATTCGTATCATTCACGATTGTGCCGCTTAAGCCATTTATGCCAGCTGACATATTCTGCATCAAAAGGCTGCCTTCCACTCCGCTGTCATTTCCGGTACTGCTCAAATAGAAATAACTGTCCTCAAAATTAGATTCGGGGTTTATTCCCATGGACAGAATATCTCCCTCTTTCTTGATACGATAATGATAGGGTTTATCACCACCCAATATGGAGTAATAATAGTATGAGTCGTTAAAGGGGCCAACATATTCACAGCCTTCAGCCAGTTTAAGATCCCACTCTCTACGTGAAGCATCATAGCAGTATAGATAGCTGGTGCTCTTTTTGTCGTCGGAGGGATTCATCATGGTAACAGAGTACACCCGAGTGTCTACTACTTCAAAGCCCCGTCCGGCAAAAAAGATCAGCACGATTCCAAATAAAGCTGACACGGGCACCGCGATCCAATAGAGTTCCCGGCGCTTCAATAAGCGCAGAACAAGGTAAAGTACGGGACCCACGAAAATAACGTACAGGATCACGATTACCTTCAGTAAGCTAAAATTGAGAACGTTATTGCTGTATCCCATCACTCCCAGCAAATTTTTGATGGAATAGCTGTAATCATCGGAGTAGTATGAAGAAGTACTATAACGGGAGCCGGCATTACTGCTGGCATTGTCCATAAGCCCCTGTACAAAATCCTCCGGCTCAACCGAACGCCAAAAGGATCCATCCATTTGTCCCAGCTCCGTGAAGGAATAGGGCAATACGCACACACTGCCATTTCCTATTGATCCAAATAAACCTCTGAAAAAACTATCTTCATACAGTTCGCTATAGCCATATCCCGCGCTCGTTTCCTGTAGTTCCGCCATGGTCAGTTGCGGCATGTCCAAATCTGTGTATCCATATCCCGGATAATTAATCGCATACTCATCACCCGGTTCATGAATCTCACTACAATTGATTTCCAGATAACCTCCGTCGAAACCGCTCAGCGTATCCTCCGCATATGCTCCTGTTCCGATGATCAGTATGCCGCCATTATAATTCCAGAGCTCGATAGCATCCATCTCTTCCGCTGTTAATATACCGGTGTTGTACTGATCGATCACGAGAATTTCCAGCGTATCCAGCTCATCCTCCAAATTACCCTGCTTAAGCTCCACCAGTTTGATGGGATAGTAATCATAATGAAAATAGAGTTCTCTTCCACCCATATCCAAATAAGTCAACTCTGGGTAGGCATCACTTAAAACCCCCATGGAAAGAGCAGCCATCTGCCCCGTCAGAAGGCGGTCGAACCGTTTTTTCGCAGCCACTTTATTCCCCGTCAAAAAAGAGACTGTAACGGTTCCATTCGTACCGCGAACACTTTTTACCGGCACCTTGACCACAAACTGTTTTTTACTCCCCTGGGGTAGGGAAAGCACAGTGTCAAATGCACTGGGTACCTGATAATTCTCATCCACCAAAAGGCGCACGATTCCCTCCCAGTCATCCCCCTTATTCTCCACAGTCAGCCTGACATCATAGGTCTCACTGTCCGAGCGCAGCAATTCCGCCTCAACGGAAAACGCATTCCCTGTCTCAGCCTGGACCGTCATCACTGCATTTTTATGGAACATACCGCCAAGCAGAACCATCAGAGCTAAAACTGTCAAAAGAATTTTTCTTTTCTTATGATTCATCGCTATTTCCTTCCAAATTTACATTTTGTTACAGACTCAGCCTGTAACCGACACTCGTCGCTGATCCGGAACAGACTCCGTCTGCTCCAGCTTGCTAACACTCATTATACTATAGCAAATAATGGATGGTGCCGCAATGAAAGTGCGATAGATTTAGGAAAGATTTAGGAAATCTTAAGAATAGCACCATACTTGACTTTCGTTTTTAATCGAAGAACGTGCGCCTTCCGGACGCACGTTCTTCATATGTTACTCATTTTAAGTAATCGGTTCAAAATCAACTGCGCCGTGCTTGCACAGCGGACAAACGATGTCGTCCGGAAGTTCTTCTCCCTCGTAGATATAGCCGCACACCTTACATACATAGCCTTTCTTTCCCTGTGTCTCTGGCTTGGGCTTGACATTCTGCTGATAGTATGTATAGGTCATGGTTTCCGCGTCTGAGATAACCCGGGCCTCCGTGATACTGCAAATAAACATGCCGTGGGTATCCAAATCCACGTACTGCTCCACCTTCAGGGAAAAAAACGCATTGATATACCGGGGCAGGAAAACAAGTCCGTTGTCGGAGCGCAGAGGAGTGATGTCAGCAAACTTATCTACAGCCCGCCCGCTCTGGAAACCGAAAGTCTGGAACACCTGGAACGGAGCATCCACAGACAGGCAGTTTACGTTCATGATGCCGGTCTGCTTGATCACATGGTGAGAATAGTTGGCCTTATTTATATTCACCGCCACTCGATAAGGGTTGTCTGTCAACTGGGACACAGTATTTACAATCAGGCCGTTATCCTTGGTACCGTCATTGGAAGTAACTACATACAAGCCGTAGCCGATTTTAAACAGGGCTGTCATATCGCTCTTGTTGGCAGTCCCCTCCTGTCTCGCCAGATAGTCCATACACAACTCGTCGGACAGATCCTCAATCTGTTTACGGCTCTCATCGTTCAGAGCTGACAGCAGGCGAACCGTATGTTTGGCGAAGGACAAATTCTTGCAGCCCTCCAGCATATTCTTCATGGTCTTAGCAGCCTGTGGCGCCCAGGAGCCGTTCTCCACCAGAGCCACCGTTCGGTTCTGGAAGTTCCGCTCGGTAAGATGATCGATAAAGGTTCGCATAAAGGGAAAAATATCCGCATTATAGGTGGTCGTAGCCAACACCAGCTTACCGTAACGGAAGGCATCCTCCACGGCCTCCGCCATGTCATCCCGGGCAAGATCCGTCACCACAACTTTGGGACAGCCTTTTGCCTGCAGCTTGTCGGCTAACAACTGTACGGCTTCCCTGGTGTGACCGTATACCGAAGTATAGGCAATCAGGATCCCCTCCGATTCCACCCGGTAAGAAGACCAGATATCATAAAGTTTTAAGTAATGACCGAGATTCTCTGTCAGCACAGGGCCGTGTGTGGGACAGATGATCCGGATATCCAGCCCCGTGGCTTTTTTCAGAAGCTGCTGAACCTGAGCTCCGTACTTGCCCACGATACCGATATAATAACGGCGTGCCTCACAATCCCACTCTTCCTCCACATCCAGCGCACCGAATTTTCCAAAACCGTCGGCGGAGAAAAGCACCTTATCGAAATCATCGTAGGATACAATGACCTCCGGCCAGTGAACCATGGGAGCAGCCACAAAGTGCAGAGTATGCCTGCCCAGAGCCAGCGTATCGCCTTCGCTGACCACCACACGCCGTTCAGCGTAATCAGTGCCGAAGAACTGACTCATCATGGTAAAGGCCTTGGCGGAAGCCACGATTTGCACATCGGTGTAGATTTTCATAAAATTGTCGATATTGCCGGCATGATCCGGTTCCATGTGCTGGATGAGCAGATAGTCCGGCTTTCTGTCGCCCAAGATCGCTGCCACATTGTCCAGCCACTGGTGGGTAAAATGCCTGTCCACCGTATCGATGACGACGGTCTTCTCATCCAGAATGACATAGGAATTATAAGCCATGCCGTTAGGAACTACATACTGACCCTCAAACAGATCCACCTCATGGTCATTGACGCCCACATATTTCACATCTTCAGTCACATTGATATCCATAAGATCCCTCCTTTAATTCAATACATGGATTCACCATATTATAAACCTTCTATACATACAGAATAAGAACTTTTGTCTAACCCTTGCAGAACTCCTCAAAGCCTGACCGAGCCCTCTCCCAGCATTCCACAAGCTCATCCCAATGTGCCTCCGCATACCCAAGGTTTCCGTCCATGATTTGCTTTTCATGCTCATATGCCACATCCGCCAGACTTATTGCGCCCAGTATCTCGGCGTCTCCTTTCAGGGCGTGAATATGCACGCCATAGTCATGAGCCTTTCCGTTGGAGATATACTGCTTTAACCGGTTCTGCCTCTCCTCATCAACGATAAATAATTTAACTATTTTCAAGTACAGCTCCTTATTGTCCGCCACGTTGGTAAGACCCTGTTCTATGGAAATACCGTACTTTTGGTATCGTCTGTAGTAAGCGGTTTCGCTCTCCTTGGCCGCATCATTATCTTTTCCGCTAACCTCAGATTTGACTTCCTTTTTATGTACCAGCTTCTCGGGCAGATATTCAGCAATCATCTGCTCCAGTTGTTCGCTGTGAATGGGCTTTGTAAGAAAATCAGTAAAGCCTTCCTTTAAATAGTATTCCCTCGCACCGGAAATCGCATTTGCAGTCAATGCGATAATTGGCGTTTTTTCGTTGGGACAATCTTTCAATTTATGTATTTCGTGAAGAGTCTCGACTCCATCCATCTCCGGCATCATATGATCCATAAAAATGATATGGAAGGGCT
>JAFLRO010000046.1 GCA_022511425.1 Acetatifactor sp. | reverse complement strand
AGAACAGTTCCTCTCTTATGTTTTTCCTATCCTCCGTTATCATTCCCGATTTGATGAACTGACGCAGGAAGATTTTTCCTATCTTTTTAAGGTCAAGGATAATACCTTTAACGGATTTCAGCTTCACACGGAAGTTGTGCCGGTAGGGACGTTACCGGTTAAAAAAGTCTTGCCAGATTATCAATTTGGGGATATCTGTTACGAATATTTGGATAAGATTCGCCTGCTGTGCGAGGAAAATGGGACAGAACTGATCCTCGTCAAAGCGCCCAGTCTATATCCATACTGGTATGATGAATATGACGAGCAGATAAGAGAATATGCAGCGGAATACGGTCTTGCTTTTTACAACTTTGTGGAACGATCAGAGGAGATTGGACTGGATTTCACAAAAGATACATATGACAGCGGTAACCACCTGAATTTGTTTGGGGCGGTCAAACTGTCCCAATATTTCGGTGATATCCTGGCGGAAGAACACGGAGTGGCGGATCATCGTCAGGATCCGGAAATTGCATCTGTCTACGATAAAAAGCTGCAAGTGTATGATGAAACAATTGAAGAAAGAATGAGGTTACAAGATAATGAAGAAAATGAATAAGGCATTTTTGATGTTGGGGATTGTTGCTATCTTAACAGGCTGCGGCCAGGCGGTTCCGGCCGGTAACCTGCCGCAGAACATTACTGCGGGCACTAATGGCAGCCAGTCGGATGCTGAAAATAACATCGACAAGGGAAATGAGGAAAAACAGGATACAGAGGCATCGGACCAGAGCAACGATAAAAAAGAGAATGGAATATTCAGCTTTATATATGAGGGAGTCAAATTGACTCCGGGGGAGGTCTTTGAACAGTCTATGCTGGGAGAGGCTTCCGGCATTTCAGAGCGAGAAACCTGTGCTTTCGGAGAAAAGGCCAGGGTATACAATTATGAGATGTTTGAATTGGAGACCTATGTTGAGGGGGAAAAGGAGCTTATTTATTCCATCTATTTTATTGATCCCAATCTTCCCACGACGGAAGGGTTGTGCCTTGGAGATACTGTGGATGATATGAAAGCCCTCTACGGGGAGAATTATGAGATGGAGGGAAGCTCTTACGATTATTCAGGAGGGGATACAATGCTTGCCATTATCACCCAGAATGATGTCGTGATGAGCATTGAGTATCGTCTGAAGAAATAAAAGTGAAAACTTTCCCCAAAAGGGATTTCCGGACATAGGATATCCCTTTTGGGGATTATTTCTTTTCCTCTTTTTTAAAATTACTATTTACAATTATCTTTTTAGCTGGTATACTGATTGTTGTGAATAAGTTTTTTGACATGTCAGTCAGGCTGTAAAACAATTTCGGCGTTTCGCCTCGTTTCACTGTTTTAATTATTTCCAATTTTTCAGTGCATTTATTTGCGCATAGCAGCACGTTTCCTTAGTGTGGGATCCAGGATTTTTTTGCGTATGCGCAAGTTGTCCGGAGTCACTTCCAACAGCTCGTCTGTATCGATGAAATCCAATGCCTGTTCCAGGGAGAGAATTCTGGGAGGAGTCAGACGAAGGGCTTCGTCAGCGCTGGAAGAGCGGGTGTTGGTCAGCTGTTTCTTTTTGCAGACATTTACCTCAATATCTTCGCTTCGCCCGGTCTGTCCAACCACCATGCCGGCATAAACCTTTTCCCCGGGACTGATGAAGAGAGTGCCTCGCTCCTGAGCATTGAAGAGACCGTAGGTAATGGCTTCTCCCGCCTCGAAGGCTATAAGAGAGCCCTGTTTCCGATATTGGATGTCGCCTTTGTAGGGAGCATAGCCGTCAAAAACCGTATTCATAATGCCATTGCCCTTAGTGTCCGTCAAGAATTCGCCCCTGTAGCCGATCAGGCCTCTGGCGGGTATGGAGAATTCCAGGCGGGTGTAAGTGCCGCCGGAGATAGTACCCATGTTCCGCAGTTCGCCCTTTCTCTGCCCTAATTTTTCGATGACGGCTCCGGAGAACTCATTGGGCACGTCAATATAACACAGCTCCATTGGCTCCGTGCGCTTGCCATTCTCATCGGTGCGGTAGAGAACTTCGGCCTTGCTGACTGCAAATTCATAACCTTCCCTGCGCATGCTTTCGATAAGCACGGAGAGATGCAGTTCGCCACGGCCGGAGACCTTGAAACACTCGGTGGTGTCAGTCTCCTCCACCCGCAGGGAGACATCCGTATTCAAC
This sequence comes from Acetatifactor sp., assembly GCA_022511425.1. Lineage (GTDB taxonomy): Bacteria > Bacillota > Clostridia > Lachnospirales > Lachnospiraceae > Acetatifactor. The sequence goes on along the minus strand of JAFLRO010000046.1, from coordinate 19,396 downwards.
TCACGGAACAGCCTGTCGCGGATATGGCGGCTGGTCACATATTTCCCCTCCTGACCGGCTAGCGGAGAGTCGTTGACCATGAACTGCATGGCGATGGTGGGTTCGCTGATTTTCTGAAAGGGAATGGGCTCTATAACATCGGGAGAGCATAGTGTGTCACCGATATGAATTTCACTCACACCGGAGATGGCTACGATAGATCCGATTCCGGCTTCTTTCACCTCCACTTTATTCAGACCGTCAAATTCATAGAGCTTACTCACTTTTACTTTGATCTGTTTGTCAGGTTCATGGTGATTGCAGATGACCACTTCCTGGTTTATGCGGATCACACCGTTGTCCACCTTTCCCACACCGATACGGCCTACATATTCATTGTAATCGATGGTGCTGATCAGCACTTGAGTGCCGGCTTCCGGGTCGCCTTCGGGTGCTGGGATATAGTCTACAATGGTTTCAAACAAAGGTTCCATGCTGGTGCCGGGCTGGTTTACATCTGTGGAGGCAATGCCGGCCTTCGCGGAGGCATACACGAAAGGGCAGTCCAGCTGAGAGTCGTCCGCGTCTAGCTCCAGAAACAGCTCTAGGACTTCCTCCACCACCTCATCGGGCCTTGCCTCAGGCCGGTCGATCTTATTGATACAGACAATGACGGGAAGCTTTAATTCCAGTGCTTTCCGCAGAACAAATTTGGTCTGGGGCATAGCACCTTCAAAGGCATCTACCACCAGGATGACCCCGTTCACCATTTTGAGGACTCGTTCCACCTCGCCCCCAAAATCAGCATGTCCGGGGGTGTCAATAATGTTGATCTTAGTATTTTTGTACATGACAGCAGTGTTTTTGGACAGAATGGTAATACCGCGTTCACGCTCAATGTCGCCTGAGTCCATGACGCGCTCGGCAACCTCCTGACCCTCACGGAATACACCGCTTTGTTTTAACAGCTCGTCTACCAGTGTGGTCTTACCGTGATCCACATGGGCGATAATGGCAACATTCCTGACGTCTTCTCTTTTTTGTCTCATTTTCCAGTCCTTTCCGAATTATCTGTACCGCACAGAGCAGTAAGAGAGCAATGCACGGGAAATGTGCAAATTTTGTTTTTTCCTGTCAACGAGAAAAGTTATCAAATTTCAAACTGTTATAGTATAGCATTATTTAAGGAAGGGTGCAAGCGTCGCAAATACTTTTTCGTTATAGACAAATATGCTTTTTCATTTTAGAGTTGATTTTTTATGTTGAATGATATAATAATAGAGTGGAAAGTGGCGGAAAATAGAGGATAATAGGGAATTAGCGCGATGGAAAACAGTTCTAAATTCTTTTGAAATATAGTATAAATAATATTATCCACCAGAGAAAGCTCTCTGACGGATACACCGAAAAAAGATTTAAGCACAAGACGGGAGGACAAGGCAGGAGACAGTAGTTTTCAGCCTCGGAGTTCGGACAAAAACGGATTCCCCTGGATTGCAGCCGTAGTAACGGCAGAAGGAGAGGAAATATGACGGATAAGGTAATTGAAAACAATCAGGTAACGGTTATGGGTGAAATTGTCAGTGGTTTCACCTACAGCCATCAGATTTACGGCGAAGGTTTCTATATGATGGACGTAAAGTGCAAACGGCTCAGCGAGAGTTATGACACGATTCCCGTCATGGTCTCTGAGAGGCTGATGGATGTTACAGCCAACTACGAGGGCGCGTTGATCTGTGTGAATGGGCAGTTCAGATCATATAATCGCCATGAGGAGCGCAGAAACCGCCTGGTATTGTCTGTGTTTGCCAGGGAGATAAGCTTTATTGAGGAGGTGGAGGAGAGTTCTAAGACGAACCAGATCTTTCTGGATGGTTACATCTGCAAGGAACCCATTTACCGAAAGACACCTCTGGGCAGAGAGATTGCGGATCTGTTGCTTGCGGTGAACAGACCTTACGGCAAGTCGGATTACATACCCTGTATCTGTTGGGGCAGAAATGCCCGTTATGCAAATAATTTCAAGGTGGGAGAGCGCTGTGCCGTTTGGGGCAGGATCCAGAGCCGTGAATATATGAAAAAGCTGGATGAGGAGAATGTGGAAAAGCGCGTAGCCTTTGAGGTATCCGTGAGTAAACTGGAGATCGTTGAAGATTGCGAAATAGAGTTAGAATCTGAATCTTAAGATTTCATAAATCAACCACCCGGCGGGGTGGTTGACTTGCCAAATATAGGAAAATATGGTATTATACGAAACGGGCAGATTTATTTTCCTATACACAACGCGAGGTGCAATATGGCAAAAGGTTCAATATATATTTATTCCGGCGATGGAAGGGGAAAATCCTCCGCAGCTATCGGGAGAGCCGTACAAGCCGCCACAGAGGGAAAAACCGTGGTGATTATTCAGTTCTTAAAGGGAAGAGGGCTTGAGGATTCAGAATTCCTTAAGAGAATGGAGCCGGAGATAAAGCTTTTCCGCTTTGAGAAATCCGATGAGAACTTTGAACAGCTCCCACAGGAGAAAAAGCAGGAGGAAATCAGCAATATCAAAAATGGCCTTAATTTTGCCAAAAAGGTGCTTGCCACCGGCGAATGTGATCTGCTGGTGCTGGACGAGGTTCTGGGTCTTGTGGAGAAAGGTATTGTGGACGGTGAAGAGTTGAAGGGCATACTGGAAAGCCGCGAGGATACCGGTATCATCCTCACAGGTATCAATTTGCCGGATTCCATATGTATTCTGGCGGACGAGGTATCAAAGATTGAAACTGTGAAATTTAAGGTATGGGAATAAAGCCATTGACACACATCTGATAAAATGCTATGATGCAGATATAAATAACAAGATATAGGGAGATAGAGGTTGCGTTTTTCAGGAGTACCTTTTTTGATGCGGCAGGCGCAGAGGAGAGAATGGAAAAGGGGAAGACGCCGAAAGGGAGGATTTCCTGCAAATTATTCCTTGGGCATGCAGTTAAGAACTGTATGACTGTCATCCGATTACCGGATGGGGCGCTATCAGAGGAAACTTACTCAGTAATCTTCGCCGGCGCTTTATCGCGCCGGCATCTTTTATGCAAGGATAATTTACATATTTTAAAACCGTCAGATGGCGGAAGGAAGGAGCAAAAATGGCAATTTTTAAGGGAGCAGGTGTAGCTATCGTCACACCCATGCAAAAGGATGGTAGCGTTGATTATGACAAGTTTGAGGAGATGGTTGAGTTCCAGATCAAAGGAGGCATAGATGCCATTATTGTATGCGGCACCACCGGTGAGGCTTCCACTTTGTCCCACGCGGAGCATCTTGATGTGATCCGCTGCTGTGTGGATGTTGTGAATGGAAGGGTGCCCGTGATCGCAGGTACGGGTTCCAACTGTACGGAGACCGCTATCTATCTTTCTGAGAAAGCGGAAGTCATTGGAGCAGACGGTCTGTTGCTTGTGAGTCCTTATTATAATAAGGCTACTCAGAACGGTTTGTATGAGCATTTCAAAGCCGTTGCGAATTCGGTTAAGCTGCCCATCCTGCTTTATAACGTACCTTCCAGAACCGGATGCAATATTCAGCCTGAAACAGTGATTCGCCTCTGTAAGGATGTGGAGAATATTGTAGGTGTAAAGGAAGCAAGTTCGGATATCGCTCAGATTGCGAAACTGGCAGCATTAGCTGACGGCGCAGTGGACATCTACTCCGGAAACGATAATGAGATAGTACCCATTATGGCACTGGGCGGTATCGGTGTAATCTCCGTGCTGGCAAATGTGGCGCCCGGCCAGACTCACGATATCTGTCAGAAGTTCTTAGACGGTGATTGGGAAGGAAGCCTGAGAGAGCAGCTGAGGGCTATGGAACTGTGTAATGCTTTGTTCTGTGAGGTGAATCCCATTCCGGTGAAAAAGGCGCTGGAGCTGATGGGCCTCATAGGAGGTACTCTGAGGATGCCACTGTCGGAGATGGAGTCTGCTAATGTACTGAGGCTTGAGAAGGCTATGAAGGGATATGGATTACTGTAATATATCAGTATGGAATCCTATAAAATGGAGGAAAAATCATGATCAGGATTATCATGCATGGATGCAACGGCAAGATGGGGCAGGTCATCAGTGGGATGATAGCCGAAGATCCGGAGCTGGAGGTGACTGCAGGGATAGATCCCAGGGATGACGGACACAATCCCTACCCAGTATTTTCTGATATTGAGTTCTGTGATGTGGAAGCGGACTGTCTTATAGATTTCTCCACTGCCACCGTAGTGGATAAGATGATGGATTACTGTGTGGCTCACAAGCTGCCCTGTGTGATATGCACCACAGGCTTAAGTAAAGAGCAGCTGGAAAAGGTGGAAGAGGTATCGAAGAGTGTGGCAGTACTTCGGTCCGCAAACATGTCCCTGGGCATTAATCTGCTGTTAAAGCTGCTGAAGAAGGCCGCCGGTGTGCTTGCACCCGCAGGTTTCGATATAGAAGTGCTGGAGAAGCATCATAATCTGAAGTTGGACGCACCCAGCGGCACGGCTCTGGCTCTGGCGGATTCTGTAAATGAGGAGCTGGGTGGCACGTATGAGTATGTGTTTGACAGAAGCGGCAGGCGACTGCAGCGTCCTCAGAAGGAGATCGGTATCAGCGCTGTCCGGGGCGGAACCATTGTGGGTGAGCACGATGTGATCTTTGCGGGGACGGACGAGGTGGTCACCTTTTCTCACACAGCTTATTCCAAGGCTGTGTTTGGCAGAGGTGCAGTGCAGGCTGCAAAGTTTTTGGCAGGCAAGTCTGCAGGATTATATGACATGAGTGATGTGATTGAGGCTGCTTTGGATTAAGCGGTTGCACCAGAGAAATTTGGAAGCAGAAAGGCGCGGCGTATGGACGAGAGGGAGAAGAAGATCTTAAAAACCCTTGCAAAACAGTACCGGAATATTGCGGAAGCCTCTACGGAGATCATTAATCTGCAGTCGATTCTGAATCTTCCCAAGGGAACGGAGCATTTTCTTACTGATATTCACGGTGAGTACGAGCAGTTCAACCATGTGTTGAAGAACGGTTCCGGTTCTGTCAGCAGAAAGATTGATGAGGAGTTTGGCAACACTATCAGCAGCCGGGATAAGAAAAGTCTTGCCACCCTGATTTATTATCCCGAGGAAAAACTGGAGATTGTACAGCGGGAAGAGGAGAACCTTGATGATTGGTACAAGATTTCTCTGCATCGGCTGGTTCAAATGATCAAGCGGGTGTCATCCAAGTACACCCGCTCTAAAGTGCGCAAGGCTCTTCCCAAGGATTTCTCCTATGTGATTGAGGAGCTGATTACAGAAAAGGAGGAAATTCAGGACAAGGAAGCTTATTACAACGAGATCATCCACACTATTATCCGCATAGGAAGAGCACCTCAGTTCATTGTGGCGCTGAGCCATCTGATTCAGCGTCTTGTTATCGATCATCTGCACATTGTGGGAGATATTTTCGACAGGGGGCCCGGACCGCATGTGATAATGGATACACTATGTCACTATCATTCTGTGGATGTACAGTGGGGCAACCATGACATGGTCTGGATGGGAGCAGCCAGCGGACATTTGGCCTGCATTGCCAATGTGATCCGCTTGGCAGCACGGTATGGTAATCTTGCCACTATCGAGGAGGGCTATGGCATCAATCTTCTGCCGTTGGCAGCATTTGCCATGGAAGTGTACGAGAATACCAACTGTGACGTCTTCAACATACGCTATAACACGGACTATAACACCAAAGACCTGAGCCTTGACACCAGAATGCACAAGGCTATTGCAGTCATTCAGTTTAAGTTGGAAGCACAGCTTATCCTCAGGCATCCTGAATTTGGCATGGATGACAGGAAGATGCTTGATCAGATTGACTATGAAAAGGGAACAGTGAATATCGATGGCAGGGAATACAAGATGCTGGACATGGATTTTCCTACTATCGATCCAGGGAAGCCATTTGAACTCTCAGAGGAGGAGAACAAGGTCATGGCCCGGCTGCAGCACGCCTTTATGAGCAGCGAGAAACTTCAGCGGCATGTGAGATTTCTCTATGCCAAAGGCGGCATGTACAAAATATACAACGGCAACCTTCTTTACCACGGCTGTATGCCCATGAATTCTGACGGAAGCTTTGCGGGAGTTCAAATTTATGGCAGAGAGTATAAGGGAAAGGCATTGTATGATATTTTAGAATATTATGCCAGAAGAGGCTATTATGCGAAGGACAGTTCAGAGCGTGCTGCAGGTCAGGATATCATGTGGTATATCTGGGCAGGCAAGGGGTCACCTGTTTTCGGTAAGGAAAAGATGGCTACATTTGAGCGATATTTTGTAGCGGATAAGGAGACGCACAAGGAGCGGAAAAACAGCTATTATAAGATGCTGAATCAAGAGGAGACAGTGAATGCCATACTGAAGGAGTTTGGACTGGATAGCAGTGATGCACATATAGTCAACGGCCATGTACCTGTGGAACAAATTCATGGAGAATCCCCGATTAAATGCGGCGGGAAACTGTTGATTATCGATGGAGGCTTCTCACGAGCTTATCATGAAAAGACGGGAATTGCCGGCTATACATTGGTATGTAACTCCCGTGGGATGCGTTTGGTGGCTCACGAGCCTTTTGAATCCGCTAGAGCAGCCGTCTTAAATGAGTCGGATATTTTATCAGATTTCATAGAGGTTGAGACCTTCCAGCGCAGAAAACTTGTGGCAGATACTGACATCGGCCGGGAAATTAAAGAAAATATATATTTTCTGGAAGAGCTTCTGGAAGCTTACAGGGATGGAACAATCATGGAAGAAATATAATATTAAGGCATTCAGGCATCCGTGTGATGTGCCTGAATGCCCTATTTTATGAACCGATCCCTATATCACTAGCATCGTTTATGATTGACCTTAGTCGTTCGCCTAGAGTGAGCATACTCACACTGGCTCTCTTGCGCTCATCTTAACATATTTAGCGCATAGAACCGCCTGCCATACCGCCGTTTACGCCTGAGCCGTTGGTGCCGGCACTATAATTGTTAATAGAGTTTCTGGCTCCATTAGCCAGGTCAGACACGCCATTGGCTACATCGTCGATTGCACCCGTGATGGCATCACCTGCATCACCCAATAGAGAACTTCTTCCGTTGTCAGTTCCTTCGGTCACAGAGTTGTTGTACCTGCCATTGTTATAGCTGCTGTTGTTACTGCCATTTCTGGTATTGTTATTAGAAGCGGTGCTATTGTTGTTGGAAGCAGTACTGCCGACCCCGTTGCCAATTGTTGAGCCGTTATTCGCTGAACTTCCGGAATTAGACTGATTGTTTTCAGCCATACTGTCAGATCCATTGTTACTTGCTGTACCATTGGTACAAGCTGTGGTCAGGCACATGAATGCAAGTACCAGACCGATGGCCAGGAACTTTCTGGCACAAGCCTTAGCTGTTTTCACTTTTTTCATAGTTTCCTCCATTCTGCATCATAAGCCATTTGCCTCAATTAAAAATCTGATACTGTCCGTTTGGCGGTCAGTAACGAAAATCCTCCCTAAAGTTAAGAAACTGCGGTCGGATTTGCATTTAGTATGTGAACGTGGATTAAAATTATTCGAGCGCTCGGGAAACATTTTTTGACAGGGATACAAATGCTTATTATAATAGAAATAATAAAAACAAAAAAATAAGCTAAGACAAGTGAGGCATTATGGAATTCAGACCGTGCATTGATATACACAACGGAAAGGTAAAGCAGATTGTAGGCGGCAGCCTGCAGGATGAGGGAAATATAGCCCGGGAAAATTTTGTGGCAAAACAGGATGCGGCATTTTTTGCCAGACTCTATCAGCAGGAAGGGGTTCGGGGTGGACATATCATCTTGCTTAATCCTCCGGGCAACGAATACTATGAGAATACAAAAAAACAAGCTCTTGAGGCGCTTCAGGTATATCCGGGCGGTTTACAGTTGGGCGGAGGTATAAATCCGGAAAACGCAAGAGAATTTCTCGATGCAGGCGCATCTCATGTGATTGTAACTTCCTATGTATTCCGGGAAGGAAGAATCCGATACGACCGATTGGAGAAAATGTGCCATGCTGTGAAAAAGGAGCGGCTGGTTCTGGATTTAAGCTGTCGAAAGACAGAAAATGGATATATGGTAGTCACGGACCGATGGCAAAAAATAACTTCAGAACAGGTGAATGAAGGACTGCTGGAGCGTCTGGCGGGTTATTGCGACGAGTTTTTGATTCACGCTGTGGATGTGGAAGGAAGGGAACAGGGCATTGAGACAGAGCTTGTGAGAGTGCTCGGGAAATGGAACGGATTGCCGATCACCTATGCTGGTGGTGTTCACACTTATGAAGATCTGAGCTTGCTGAAAAAATTGGGAAATGACCGACTGAATGTGACAGTGGGAAGCGCACTGGATCTGTTTGGAGGAGCGCTGAAATGGAAAAAAGTATTGGAATTATGTGGGTAAAATGCACAAATATCATGCGTTATTTTTACACACATCTCATAAAAGTATCAATTTCTCTTGGGTAAATGTTACAAAAATATTAATTTTGCATTGCCGTTATGGGGCACCTATGGTAAAATAATGAAGTTTACCGGAGGTGACTTTATATGAGACGGCGAAGACATAAGCGAAAGAACTGTCATGTAGTCATTGTTACATCCGATGCCGTAGATACCAGCACGAAACATTTCCGCATCAAGCCCTGGGTTGTGGAGACCTTTGTGTTGCTTATCAGTGTTGCAGCAGGAGCTGTAATAGGATACTTTCTCTTTGAGCAGGATCTTCCGAGGGAGGAAGTGGTTCATAACAATCAGCAGCGGGAGGAACTCATCGCTGAACTGGAAGAAGAGAATGTGGCGCTCCAGACCCAGATTGCAGAGTTGACCAATACCGTTCAGATATTAAGCGACACAGTCATCCAGAAGGCGGAGAGCGAGAATAGTTTGACAGAGCGGCTGGAGCAGCAATACATTCCCACAGAGTTTCCTGTGACATCCAGGGCCCAGTTTGAAGAGATCACAGAGGGGAATCCCATGCTTGTATTTACTACTGCAAAAAGCACTATGGTAGTGGTAACAGCTAACGGCACTGTAACTGCAGTGAACGACGATGGTGAGTATGGGCATAACGTCTGGGTAGATCACGGCAATGGCTATGTTACCATATACAGGAATCAGGGCGAGGTTATGGTAAAACAAGGTGAGACTGTCAGACAGGGGAGCACGCTCTTTATAAGTAACGAAGAGAACAGCAAGTTAGGTTACCAGGTGATGAAGGATGGAGAATATATTAATCCAATGGATGTGCTCGCCATAAATGGCTGATACCGGAGACTAATGTATTTGTTTGGCCGCACAGCGGCAGAAGGTGAGGATGAGATTGAAAGATTAAAATCTTTCAATCGCAAATTTGTGTCTGCGCTGCATCCACAAATTTGTTATGCGCAAAAGGCAGCGCAGAAAAGAGGGAAATTATGAAGAATAAGGAAGTAAAGATTACAACTATCATTGGCAAGGGCGCTGAGTGTAACGGTGATTTCAATGCGGAGGGTTCTGTGAGAATTGATGGCACGATCAATGGAAATGTCACTGTGTCAGGTACATTAATTGTGGGCACCACCGGTTCAATAAGCGGTGATATTGAAGCTCATTCAGCCATTGTAGGAGGCGAAATCATCGGCGACGTCAGAGTCACTGACAGGACGGAACTTACTGGTACCGCACGGTTGATCGGTAACATAACAACTGTAGTTATAGTCATTGACGAGAATGCTATTTTTCAGGGCAGCTGTAACATGAATCAGGAGGTGCCCGGAAAGCGGACAAGGCCTACATCTAAAGCAGTAAGAGCCGGCAAGAAATCCGCCAAGGAGGCAATTGAGGAGGCATTGAAGGAAGTGGAGGCTGCGAACAGGGAGGAGACGACCGACGTATCCGAGAGCAGTCAGGAAACCTCAACTTTTTAGAAGAAATAGTATCGAAATAGTATCACATAAAACGGGATGTCCTTTTGGGGCATCCCGTTAATCATAACAAAGATAAATCCATGCAACGTACTTGATTATGTGTCCTCTTTTTCCAGGCGGGAAAAGATTAGCTCATAGCCGTCATTTCCATAGTTCAAAGATCGGTTCACACGGCTGATGGTGGCAGTGGAGGCGCCGGTCTTCTCTGCAATCTCCAGGTAAGTCTTGCGGTTTTTCAGCATAGCTGCCACCTCAAATCGCTGCGACAGTGACAGAAGTTCATTGACAGTGCATAAATCCTCAAAAAAGCTGTAACATTCCTCCCGGGTCTTTAGGCAGAGCACCGCATCAAACAGGGAATCTACCGCTTCAGTCTTTATTTTCTTATTCATTTCGTGGATACCTCACTGATTACTTTAATGCTGTAGGACTTTCAGCTTAATTAAGGAAATTTTACCATATTAAAGTCCTAAAGTAAACCATTAAAAACCACAAAAGTAATAGAGAAATTAAAAATATAAGTTGTCATGTAGTTTTGAATACTATATAATAAAGTTGATAGCATGCGCGAAAGGTGGACTAACATATGACAATTGACAATAAAGACCTGTTAAACAGTATTCTTGCCAGTCTTGACAGAGTTAAATGTATTGATCCGGAAGACATCCCAAACATAGATCTATATATGGATCAAGTCACGACCTTTATGGACAGCCAGCTGCGTTCCTCTGTAAGGTACCCCGGGGAAGATAAAATACTGACTAAGACCATGATTAACAACTATGCAAAGAATGACTTGCTGCCTCCTCCTGTGAAAAAGAAGTACTCTAAGGAGCATGTGCTGCTGCTTGTTTTCATTTATTATTATAAAGGAATTTTGTCTATAGGCGACATACAGAAGCTGCTGCATCCCATTACGGAACGTTTTTTTCAGGGCGATGGAAGCTTTAACCTGGAGAGTGTCTATAAGGAAGCCTTCAGTATGGAAGAGGCTCAGATCGAGGCTCTGAAAGCGGATGTGACTCAAAAATTTAGGGTGGCAGAAGATACATTCCACGATGCGCCGGAGGAGAGCAGGGAATTTCTTCAGAAATTTGCCTTCATCTGTGCGCTGAGCTTTGATGTGTATTTGAAAAAACTGCTGATCGAAAAACTGGTGGACGAGCTGGCAGAGCCTGTTTCAGGCAAGGAAAAAGAGAAAGAAAAGGTAAAAGAAAAGGAGAAGGAAGAGAAAGAAAACCGGAAGGGGAAAGAAAAATAGAACAATAAACAGAAAAAAGTGAAACAAATAGAACAAAGAATAGAATAAAAAAGAACAAGGAATAGAAAAATAGAACAAATAGGACAAAGAATAGAAAGAAGAATAGAAAAAAGAAGAATAGAAAGAAGCAGGAAACATTTCGGAAAGACCTTCATATGATAGAGCATCATTAATTAGGGAGGTCTTTATGAGGAAGTTGAACCTGAAGAGAGCCGGAGCAGTCTGCCTGGGGATTTTGATCCTGTTTGGAACACTGACCGGCTGTGGCAGCCGGGGAGATTCCCGGTCGGGAGGCACGGAGGTAGTGCTGAACGAAGTAGCCCATTCCATTTTCTATGCACCTATGTACGTAGCCATAGAGGAGGGATATTTTGAAGAGGAAGGGATAAATCTCACTCTGGTTACGGGATTTGGAGCTGACAAGACCATGACGGCGGTGTTGACCGGCGAGGCAGATATAGGCTTTATGGGCAGTGAGAGCACCATTTACACCTATGTAGGTGGTACGGACGATTATGTGGTGAATTTTGCGCAGCTAACCCAACGTGCGGGAAATTTTCTGGTCGCTCGGACACCCATTGACAATTTCTCTTGGGATATGCTGGTTGGGAAGGATGTGCTGGGCGGGAGAGCCGGCGGCATGCCTGAGATGGTATTTGAGTATATTTTAGAGATGAACGGGATTAATCCTGCGGATGTCAACATTGACCAGAGCATTGATTTTGGTTCTACAGCGGCAGCGTTTTCGGGCGGCCAGGGAGAGTTCACCGTTGAGTTTGAACCCCATGCCACATCGCTGGAATTACAAGGCCAGGGCTATGTGGTGGCATCATTGGGAGAGGATTCCGGGTTTGTGCCTTACACTGCCTTCTCTGCCAAGAAGAGCTATCTGGAAAAGAACAGGGACACAGTGCAGGCCTTCACTAATGCGCTGCAGCGGGGGATGGATTATGTGCAAAGTCACAGTCCCGAGGAGATTGCCAAGGTGATTGCTCCCCAGTTTGCAGAGACGGATCTGCAGACCCTGACTACCATCGTGGAGCGCTATTATGAGCAGGATACCTGGAAGGAGAACTTGATTTTTGAGAAGGATGCCTTTGACCTGCTCCAGAATATTCTGGAGGATGCAAAGGTATTGGAGAGCAGGGTGCCCTATAAGGATCTGGTGACTACAGAGTTTGCGAAGAAAGCAGCCGGAAAGTGACGATAAAGTAGAACATCGTATTGATTGAGAAGATAAAGAGACGCTGTGGGAAGTGCCTTATAAAGGCACCATGTCCTGAGGGTGTCTCTTTTTCGCGGCAGTGTATTACTGGGCGTGCTTTTTATGTAAAGAAAAAATATAAACCTTTCAAAAGTTGTTGAGAAATGATAAAAAACTTGGTACAATAGAAAAGACTGTTGATGGCATGAAAGGCGGCAGCCGGTATTGTGCTGAAGCAATATACATAAGCATAAAAATACAAATTATCAATGGAGGAAGAAAAATGAGTTTAGTCCAAGCGGCAAAGGATTCTCTCAAAACCTTGATGGCTGACCAGTACCGCGAGTTCTTTTACTGTACTTCCCTGAGCAATAATATGCTGATGGTGAAGGGTCAGAAACAAAAAGGGTTTAACAACAACAACGGTCTCGACAACATTATCACCAACGGTTCAGTGGTTTCGGTCAATGCGGGTCAATGCATGCTCATCGTGGACCAGGGCAGAATCGTGGAGTTCTGTGCGGAGCCGGGTGAGTTCACCTATGATGCATCCTCGGAGCCTTCATTCCTTTACGGTGAGTTGACGGGAGAGAGGATTAAGAAAACTGTAAAAGATACCGTGAGTCAGTTTGTCAGAAGGACCAGTTTTGCCGGAACTGGCAAGGACCAGAGGGTGTATTACATCAACACCAAGGAGGTTCAGGGAAACCTCTACGGGACATCCACTCCCATTCCTTTTCATTTTGTGGCAAAGAGTACCGGTTTTGAAATAGAGACGACCATTAAGTGCAACGGTACATTCAGTTTCAAAATAGTTGATCCCATCCTGTTCTACACCAATGTAGCAGGAAACGTGGAGGATAGTTTCCCCAAGAGCGAGGAGTTTCTGCGCACCATGAAGGCGGAGCTTTTGACCAAGCTGCCCAAGGCACTGGGTCAGATTGCAGCAAACGGAGTACTCCCCTCTGAGCTTCCATATCATTTGGATGAGGTAGCTGAATACCTGAAAGAGGAATTGACACCGGATTGGACGGATAAGCGTGGTATTGAGGTAGTGTCCATGACCATGTCTGCGCCCATCGTGCCTCAGGAGGATCTGGACAAGATCAACAACTGGTACAGCACTGCAGTTCTTACGAATGCCAACATGCAGAGTGCAAAGTTGACGGAATCTTTTGCCCAGATGATGGGTCAAATGGGTCAGCCGGCAAACAACTATATTATTCCGGGAGCAGCCGGTGAAGGTGGCGAAGGTGGAGCTAACAAGGGAATTGTCATTCCCGGTAATGGCGGTGGCGCAAACTCCACAGATGCCGTTATGAACATGATGGGCCTGGGTATGATGAAGAGCATGATGGACAACGGCATGAACGGGATGTTCAATATGTTCCAGCCTCAGCAGCCCCAGATGAAGCCTGCCAGTACCGTAGCGGAAGGAGCTGTTCTGGGATGGGACTGCAGCTGTGGCAAGACTGACAACAGGGGAAGGTTCTGTCAGGAGTGCGGTCTGCCCAAGCCTGCATTGGACGGCTGGACCTGCGCCTGCGGCAATGTAAATCAGGGTAAGTTCTGTCAGGATTGCGGTCGCAAGAAGCCTGATGGTGCACCTCTGTACAAGTGTGACAAGTGTGGCTGGGAGCCTGAGGATCCTACCAATCCTCCCAAGTTCTGCCCCGAGTGTGGAGACCCTTTTGACGACAATGATAGGATTAATCAGTAATCTGACAGCTTTGAGAAATAACTTATAGTTACGAAAAGGCAATAGGAAGCCTGCGTAAGCAAGCTTCCTATTCATTCCCGCGTGCAGTGAGCCAAGCAACCGTGCTTGCACGGATATTAGGCGAATGCCGCGAGGGTCAGATACCCCGCAGCTCTGCCGCGCAGCAAACTTGATGCTCCGTCAGTTTACTGCGGGGCATTTGATTCTTCCTGTGTGCCCGACGGCAACACGTTTTGCAGGCGGTAATTTCTCCGCAGAAAGGCGAATGACGTGACATTTGTCATAATTGGAACGATAATAATACTGATCCTGATATTGGTAGTGATTGGGATTATCTATTACGCATACCGCAGGATCACGACTAAAGTACAGACATTCTCTACGAAGTATTTTCACACGCCTGATTTGATGCAGGCTATTCAAAATGCGCCCCAGGATGCAAGCGATTACACGCCTAAGTCCGTGTCTGCGGCAACCAGTATTTATCTGCCCAATATCGTGAAAGAATTTCCGGATTTTCATTATGAAGAAATGAAACGGCGGGCGGAAAATGTATTGACATCTTATCTGCGCAGTGTGGATGAAATGGATGCTTCCCGGCTGACAGAAGGTACAAGCGAACTTGTGAACAAGCTGAAGCTGCAGCTGGATATGCTTCGAGATGCCGGACAGAGCGAGCATTATCAGGATATTAAGATACACAGGACGGAAATATGCACCTATAGGAAGACCAAGGGAAGGTGCAGCATTATCTTCCAGTCTTCCGTACAGTATAATTATTGGGCAATGAAAGGCGCTCAGATAACTGAGGGAGGAAAGAACATACTGCGCCAGGACAGATATAATGTGGAGCTGATCTACATACAGGACAGGGATGTGGTAGAAAACATTCCAGATTCCGGCATGGCTATGAACTGTCCTAACTGTGGTGCGCCCCTGCCTAAGCTAGGGGCAAAAAAGTGCGCCTACTGCGATTCGCCGGTAGTGGAATTCAATATCCGCACCTGGAATTTCAGCGACGTACAGAAGATGTGATAAGGGGTATAAAATGAGTATTTATGATACACTGAATAGAGAGCAGAAGCAGGCGGTGACCACAGTGGAGGGGCCGCTTTTGCTGTTGGCGGGAGCGGGAAGCGGTAAGACCAGGGCTTTGACTCATAGGATAGCCTATCTAATCGGAGAGATGGGGGTAAATCCTTGGAATATCCTTGCCATAACTTTTACCAATAAGGCGGCAGAAGAGATGCGGGAGAGAGTGGATACTTTGGTGGGGTTCGGCGCTGACCAGGTATGGGTCTCTACCTTCCATTCTGCCTGCATGCGAATTCTGCGGCGCCATATAGACAGGTTGGGTTTTGACAACGGCTTTACCATCTATGACACAGATGATCAGAAAGTTGTGATGAAGAGCATCTGTAAGCAGTTGAATATTGATACTAAAACATATAAGGAGAAGACATTACTTGGAGCCATCTCCTCCGCCAAGGACAAGATGATCAGCGTCCGCGAGTACGAGCTGGATGCGGCAAACGATTACGGAAAGTCCGTTTATGCCAGGGTCTACCGGGAGTATCAGGAGACCCTGCAAAAGAACAACGCGCTGGATTTTGACGACATTATTGTAAAGACCGTAGAGTTGTTCAAAAGCTGCCCGGAGGTGCTGGAATCTTATCAGGAGCGGTTTAAGTATATCATGGTGGATGAGTACCAGGACACCAACCTGGCTCAGTTTGAGCTGGTACGGCTGCTGGCTGACAAATACCGCAATTTGTGCGTGGTGGGCGATGACGATCAGTCCATCTATCGGTTCCGCGGAGCCAATATCCGAAATATTCTGGACTTTGAACAATATTTCCCGGAGGCTGTAGTCATTAAGCTGGAGCAGAATTACCGCTCCACCCAGTCTATTCTGGATGCGGCGAACGCTGTGATCCAGAACAATGTAGGCCGCAAAGACAAGGCACTTTGGACGGAAAGACAATCCGGCAGCAGGATTCATCTGCGACAGTTTGAAAATGCTTACGAGGAAGCGGAGTACATAGCGGACGATGTGGCAAGGAGGGTGCGGAAAGAGGGCGCCCAGTACAAAGATTGTGCCGTGCTTTACCGAACCAACGCTCAGGCCCGTCTGCTGGAGGAGCGGATGATCATGGAGGGGATTCCCTATAATGTGGTGGGCGGTACAAACTTTTATTCCAGGATGGAAGTCAAGGATATTCTGGCTTACTTAAAGACCATCGACAATGGCCGGGATGAGGTGGCGCTGCGACGTATTATTAATGTACCTAAGAGAGGCATAGGTGCGGCTACCCTGGACAAGCTGGAGGATTACGCTCAGATGCTGGATATCAGCCTTTATGAGGCAATGCAGCGGGCGGACGATATCATGGGCATGGGCAAGACCGCAGCTAAGATCCGACCTTTTGTGTATCTTATCGAGACACTGCGGAAACAGCAGAAAGAGCTTTCTGTGGCGGAGCTGATTCAGGAGATTGTTGACCGGATTGGCTATGATGATTATCTGCAGGACTACGATGATGAGAGTTCCGAAGACAGGATGGAAAACGTGGGCGAACTGATAACCAAAGCTGTCAACTATCAGGACACTCATGAGGAACCAAATCTTACGGAGTTTCTGGAGGAGGTGGCGCTGGTAGCCGAAATCGACAATGTGGACAGCAACGATGACAGAGTACTTTTGATGACTCTGCACTCTGCAAAGGGGCTTGAGTTTCCCAATGTGTACCTGGCAGGCATGGAGGATGGGCTGTTTCCCAGTTATATGACCATTGTATCCGACGACCCGGAGGATGTGGAGGAAGAGCGCAGGTTGGCGTACGTGGGCATCACCAGAGCTATGAATGATTTGACGCTGACTTATGCCAGAATGCGTATGATCCGGGGTGAGACCCAGTACAATCCCATCAGCCGCTTTGTGCGCGAGATTCCGCCATCACTGATGGATAATACGGTTGCAGAACGGCGCAGACAGGATGGTTTACTTCCCGACAGGGAAGAAATCTTTGATTCCAGACCCAGAGCCATTGTCAGGCCGAGATTTACCGCCAAAGCGGATAAGCCCTTTATTGCAAAAGGTATCAGCAGCCTGAACCAGTTGGCAGGAATCTCAAAAGGAGTGCCGATGCAGGCTCTTGTAGGCTTGGACTATGAGGAGGGAGACCGGGTTGCGCACGTGAAATACGGTGAGGGAACTGTGCTGAAAATTGAACAAGAACCAAGGGATTATAAAGTAACAGTTATTTTTGACAGAGCCGGTCAGAAAATTATGTATGCATCTTTTGCAAAATTGAAAAGGGTGTAGTAATTTTGTATCAAATGTGGTATTCTATAATGGAATAGTGACAGCAGTGCTGTCCGAGATGGAGGTATCCTATGAATAAGCTTGAGAACTTGATCGATCTTGTGAAGGCGAATGAGCTTCTGAACAAAAAGGAAGAGGAGCCTAAGAAAAAGTGTAATGTGGTACTGTGCGTACTGGCAGTGATCGGCGCTATTGCAGCTGTGGCCGCCATCGCTTACGCAGTATACCGCTATCTGACTCCCGATTATCTGGACGACTTCGAGGATGACTTTGAAGATGAGTTTGAGGACGAGGATTCGGAGGATGACTTCTTCGTAGACGAGGGAGAAAACTAAGTAAATGAAAAAAGGACAGGTATTTGAAGCAAAGGTCGAGAGGGTGGACTTCCCCAACAAAGGTATTGTACAGACTGGGGAGGGCACCGTCATCGTAAAGAACAGCCTGCCCGGTCAGATCATAAAGCTTAGTATCAATAAGGTGAGAAAAGGGAAGGCGGAAGGCCGTCTGCTGGAGGTGCTTAAAAAATCCCCTCTGGAAACAGGCCTACCGTGTTCCCACTTTGGTGTGTGTGGAGGCTGTACCTATTTATCGCTGCCATATGAAGAGCAGCTGAAGATCAAGGAGGAGCAGGTGAAGCGTCTTCTTGATGGCGTTTTGCAAAGGCAGGAGAGCGGCTGGACTTGGGAGGGAATTAAGGGAAGTCCTGTGGCATACGAGTATCGGAACAAGATGGAGTTTTCCTTTGGCGACGAGGTGAAGGATGGCTCGTTGGCACTGGGTATGCATAAGCGGGGCAGCTTTTATGATGTGGTGACAGTGGGGGATTGTCGGATCGTTGACGGGGATTATCGGTTGATCTTGGAGACAGTGCTGGAGTATTTTGGATCGCGGGGCGTGAGTTATTTTCATAAACTGACGCATAAGGGATATTTAAGGCATCTGCTGGTAAGGAAGGCATCACGGACCGGAGAGATATTGGTGGCGCTGGTGACTACGTCACAGATGGTAGTACAAAGAGTTTCGGAAGACGAAAACATGTACGCGAGCATGTGTGATGATGTGGATGATAGTCAAGAAGAAAGTATGTATGACAGAGATGAAACGCCTAGTGGTGAAAAAATATGTTCGTGTGAAGTAAGAGGCGACCAAAGAACCGCGGAAGATTATGAGAAGCAACTGTTACAAGGCTTTCTGGAGTGCTTGCTGGCTTTGGAACGTGAAGGTAAACTTTCTGGGCGGTTTGCCGGGATTTTACACATTGTAAATGACTCCCAGGCGGATGTAGTGAAAAGTGATCGCACAGAGGTGCTTTACGGTCAGGAGTATTTTTACGAGGAGCTGTTAGGGCTTCGGTTTAAGATATCTACCTTTTCTTTTTTTCAGACGAATTCCCATGGAGCAGAGGTACTGTATGAGACAGCCCGGGAGTATGTGGGCGACTTAAGCGGCGGTTCGGACAAGCCGGACAAGATAGTCTATGATCTATACAGTGGAACGGGCACCATTGCCCAGCTGATGGCACCTGTGGCAAAGAAGGTAATCGGTGTGGAGATTGTGGAGGAAGCCGTAGAGGCTGCACGCAGAAACGCGGCGGAGAATGGTCTGGAGAACTGCGAGTTTATTGCCGGGGATGTGCTGAAGGTGCTGGATGGAATAGAGGAGAAACCGGATTTGATTATTCTGGATCCGCCCCGGGATGGAATCCATCCCAAGGCGCTGCCAAAGATTATCGGTTACGGTGTGGAGCGGATTATTTACATATCCTGCAAACCTACCAGTCTGGTACGGGATTTGGAGGTGTTTTTGGAAAGCGGATATCAGGTGGAGAGGGCAGTGGCAGTGGATCAGTTTCCTTGGACGGCGAATGTAGAGACGGTGATTCTGATGCAGAATTGTGGAAAAGAGAAGAAAATGCAGGGTTAGACCACAA
>JAFLRO010000045.1 GCA_022511425.1 Acetatifactor sp. | reverse complement strand
ACAAAGCCAACCACAGTTTACTGTTTACTAAATAACTTTTTCATAATAAATGCCAAGGAACTAAGTTCCTTGGCATCCTCCCTTTTCAGGGGTTTTTTAGAGAATTATTTGAGTTCCAGTTTTTCACCTGTTTTGAGGAAGTAGCATATTCCCCGGTATTCTTTTTCTTCAAAAAGACATCGCAAGATTTTAATCATCCTGGCATCCAGCCTGTGATACACCCGCCTGTTTTTCCAGGGTAAGCCCTCCACGTACTCTCTCTGTGCCTCATCCAGTTTTTGCAGAAGCTGTCGATAATGTTCAGGTTCGCTGTGAAGCAGCAGACCCAAGTCACAGGACACATAAGAACCGGCCTCTCCATTTATTGCAACTCTTTCCTGTAAGAGAACAGACAGAGGCATATTTTTTTCATTATGACACAGCTCACGCCAGAGGATGGGGACTTCCGCCGCCTCTGATTCTACCACGCGCCGAAAGCTTGCCTTGCCAAATTCGTCATATTCCCGCACATAGGAAACTTTCTTTCGCTTTCCACCGCCCGGCTCTTCCAGCAGGATAATCTCTGTATTTACAAGATGTTCCCACATCTCCTTCTGTATCCGCCAAAAAGGCGTAGGAAAGTCCAGTTGTTCCGAAATCTGTTTCGCCGTGTAGCCTAGATCAGTCAAATGGCGGATGGCGCCTCCGCTTGCCACTTCATGAGTGAAATTAGCCAATGCATTCTGAAAATAAGAATTCTCCAGCATGTTGTCATCTCCTTTTTCGCCCACAGCAATCATCTAAAAATGAGGCAGAGCCTGCGCATCTGCCCCTCTTTATTCTTAAGATTAAGCCTTTACTTTACAATAATGTCCATCCCCTTACATATGTTCTCAATGTGCACGCTCTTATGGCTCCCTCCGTTTTCCCCGTCCAGGGTCCATGCTACGGACTCCAAGGATTCCAGTGTCAGCTCTGCTGTGCGGAAACAATACATGACATCTGTGTCAATATCGTGATTCAGAAGGGACACCATAATGTTGTTAAGTTCAATAGGATTCTTCGGGCGCTTGATCAAAGTCACCTCAAACATCCCGTCATCTAACAGTACGTTTTTCCCGGTAATATTTTTGAATCCGCCTACGGAAAAGGAGTTGGTGATCATGCCAAAGATAAAATCATCCGCAATGACTCTACCCTCGTAGCTGACCCGCATAGGAAAGGACTTGATGGAGGAGAGACGCTTCATTCCTTCCAACAGATAAGCCATATGCCCCAACAGATTCTTGGCATCCTGTGCGGTCTCATAGGACACCTCCGTAAATAACCCAAAGGCGGCAATGTAAACAAATACATCCTCGTTAAAGGAACCTATATCACAGGCAAAGGTCCTCCCCCCCACAATGGTCTCTGCAGCCTTCACCATATTTTTTGACAACGACAGACTCCCACCGAAATCGTTGGTACTTCCCGCAGGGATATAGCCGATAGGGGTCTTGAAGCCACTCTCAAACATACCGGTGACAACCTCGTCCAGAGTACCATCTCCGCCACTGCATACCACCAGATCGTAATCCCTTGACCGGCATTCCATGGCCTTTTTGGCATCTCCTCTGGCTCCCGTGGGAAATACTGTAATCTCATAATTTGCCCGTGCAAACACATCTAATATATCTGCAAGCTTGTTTCTAATTTTCGCCTTGCCTGCCTTAGGATTATAAATAAAAAGCATTTTTTTATCCATGCCATCTCCTATGTCACCACAGTTGTGGTATAACTTTTGTTAAAAGAGGCGAAACCAATAGCATTCTATTAGCTCCGCCTCACCCTATTCAATCCATCAAGTTAAAAACCTCATGCGCTTCTACCACTTAAGAAAAGTTCGATCCCCTTCACAGCCGCCTGCTCATCAGCTCCTTCTGCGGAAACAGTCAGCGCTTCTCCATTGTCCAGTCCCAGGCTCATCATGCCCATAATACTCTTGGCGTTCACGCGCTTGTCGCCTGACTGAATGTAAATCTTGCTCTCATATTTGCTGGCTTCCTGCACCAACAGCGCCACCGGTCTTGCTTCGAGACCGTTTTCCAGATTGACCTGGATATTTCTCATTGTCATAATACTTCCTCCTCTATCTATTACACCCTCCGAAATGGGCGGATCATAATCTCGACCGAAGCTTTTCTGCCAAATCACTCAATTTGCGAAGCCTATGATTGACTCCCGATTTTCCGATGGGAGGATGAAAACACTCCCCCAGCTCCTTTAACGGAAGATCCGGATTCTCCATGCGCACCTCTGCCATATCCTTCAGCGCCGGCGGAAGATTTTGAAATCCGTAATGATCCCTGATGTATTCAATATCCTCCACCTGTCTGGCGGCGGCGTTTACTGTCTTTGCAATGTTGGCCGTCTCGCAGTTGACCCGACGATTCACGGAGTTTCTCATTTCCTTCAATATACGAAGGTTCTCCAGATTCATCAGGGAAACCGGCGCCTCACATACATTTAGAAGATCCACGATCCCAGAACCTTCCTTCAGGTACACCACATAATATTTTTTTCGGAGAATGATCTTTGACTCGATGTCAAAATTACCGATCACCTCTTGGATCTGTCTTGCTTTCGCTGCATCCGTACAGTTAAACTCAAGATGATAACTCTTGGACGGATCGCTCATGGAACCTACGCTTAAATAAGCCCCTCGCAGGAAAGCCCTCTGGCAACAGGAATTCTTTAGTAGCATTCTACTCACAGGTTGTTCTAAATTACCGATTTTTTGTTGTAACCCATTGATTTCCTGTTGACTTAACATCACACCAATTTCTATATTATATGTTTTTTTTAATAATGTAAAGCCTTTTCTTACAACAGCTTCATTTTCTGTTTGAAACCCGATGGTATAACAGCCGTTTTCATCACGTCCGTACTGCCCGCAAAAGTGCATGATAGCGGCCAGTTCCGCTATCTGGCAGTGCCTGGCCGGACTGATACGCTTTGCAAGTTCGTTCTTTACCTCACTCGAAAAAGACATATATACTTTATCTCCCCGGGTTTGTCAGGTCTCTGTGGTGCAGCTTGATACCGTAGGTTCCTTTGTCCTTCATACGCTTGTACAGCTCATTGGCAAGAGTGACGCTCCGGTGCTTGCCGCCGGTGCATCCGATAGCAACCACCAGGCTGTATTTTCCTTCTTTAACATAGTTAGGAATAAGGAATTGTATCATGTCAACCAGCTTATCCATAAAAGTTTCTGCCTCATCAAAACTCAAAACATAATCTTGAACCTCTCGATCGTTGCCGGTCTTACTCTTCAACTGATCGATATAAAAAGGATTTGGCAAAAACCGTACATCAAACACCAGGTCTGCATCCACAGGTATGCCATGTTTGAAACCGAAGGACATGACCGTCACCATAAGACTATTATATTCTTCGTTCTCCACAAAAATACGGTCAAGCTCTTCCTTCAATTCTCTGGTCAACAGGTGGGTAGTATCAATGACATAATCAGCACTTTTTTGCACGTTTTCCAGTACCTTGCGTTCCCTGCGGACACCATCTTCCACCCTGCCTTCCAAAGCCAGAGGATGAACACGCCGGCTCTCCTTATAGCGCTTGATCAGTACATTCTCGTCCGCTTCCATGTACAGGATCTCAAAATTATAGCCCTTTTGCTTCAACTGTTCCAGGATTCTGGTAGCATCCTGAAAAGACTGGTCAGAACGGACATCCAGTCCCAGCGCCACCTTACTGACCTCGCTGTTGGGCATGGAGATTAATTCCACAAACTTTTCCACCAGAGAGATGGGAAGGTTGTCCACACAGTAAAAACCCGCATCCTCCAGCATCTTTAGAACGGTGCTCTTGCCGCCGCCACTCATGCCCGTCACTACTACAAATCTCATATTCCCTCACATTCTGCAAATATTGCCTGACTGACGTGTGAACTATTCCAGGTATATGATCTCTGTCTCAAGATCTACGCCGAATCTGAGTTTTACACGCTCCTGCACTTCGCAGATCACATCCAGAACATCCTGTGCTGTAGCTTTTCCTACATTGATAATGAATCCACAGTGTTTGTCGGAGACCCTGGCGCCACCCGTCTGATAACCCCGCATTCCTGCATCCATGACCAGCTTGCCGGCAAAATAACCTTGCGGCCGCTTGAAAACGCTGCCCGCACTGGGATACTCCAGCGGCTGTTTTGAACGGCGCTTCTCTGCGAGTTCTTGCATCTTTTCCTGGATCTTTTCCCTGTCGCCCTCCTGTAATTCAAAAGTCACCTCTGTGACAGTAAAGGAATTCTTCCTGAGCGCACTGGTGCGATAACCAAACTCCATGGTACTGTTGTCAAATTCCAGTGATTCTCCCTGACAGCTCACCACCTTAACCTGTGTCACCACCTGACTCAGCTCACCGTCGTAAGCCCCGGCATTCATCACCACGCCGCCTCCCACTGTACCCGGTATTCCCGCGGCGAATTCCAGCCCCGACAACCCATGCTCCATCGCAGTCTTTGCCACCTGGCTCAGCAATGCACCAGCCTGAGCAATGATGCGGCGTCCTTCCACACGGATTTGGCTCATATTCTGCCCAATCTGAAGAATGATTCCGGAATAGCCATGGTCGCAGACTAACAGATTACTGCCGTTTCCCAGGATAAAAAAACGCTCCCCCACAAGGGTAAGATATTTCTGAACTTTCTTCAGCTGTTCCTCGTTCTCCAATTCCAGCAAGCAATCGGCAGGTCCACCTATCCGAAAGGTAGTGTGGCCTGCCATCGGCTCCTGCAAATGAATATTATTCTCCGAAACAAAACTTTTTAACGCTTCAATTACTGCTTCACTGATCATTTTTTTGCCATTCCTATTTTTTATTTTGCAGGATCAAACCTGCAGCGCCATATATTCCGGCATCATTTCCCAGCTCTGCCAGTGCAAGTTTCACACTGCCACATGGAGGAAACACATACTTCTGCAGCTCCGGTTCTATAAAGCCAAGCAAGATTTCTCCAGCCTTGGAGACGCCTCCGCCAATGACGAACACTTCCGGGTTTACGACACCTGCCACCGCTGCCAGACCCTTCCCCAGATAATGTCCAAACCGCTCTGCGATCTGAATCGCCACTTCGTCACCAGCCTTCACCGCGTCAAATACGGTTTTAGCAGATAAATGACCCTCTCGCAGAATGCTGGGCTTATCGTCCTCCGCCAGCCTTCTTCTGGCCAGACGTGCTATTCCTGTAGCGGATGCATACTGTTCCAGACAACCCTTGTTCTTACAGCCGCACTCTTCTGTCTCATTATCCTCAATGTGGATATGTCCAATTTCACCGCCGGCACCGGTGGCACCTGTGAGAATATTGCCGTTTACAATGATACCTCCGCCAACACCTGTTCCCAGAGTCACAGCGACCATATTGCTGTATCCCCTGCCGCCACCCTGCCACATCTCTCCAAATGCAGCCGCATTGGCATCGTTTGCAGCTTTCACCGGTACATTAATATATGCGCTCAGCACCTTCGGTATGTTAAAAGGCTTCCAGCCGATGTTCACCGCACCGCCTATCAAAGTTCCTTCGCCGTCCACAGCGCCGGGCACGCCGATGCCGATTCCAGCCAGATCATCCTCGCTGATGTCCTTCTCTTTCATTTTTTTCAGGATGCTCTTAGCCACATCGGGTAGAATAGATTCACCATCATTGTCCTTTACAGTTGGAATCTCCCACTTATCCAGAACACGGCCCGCTTCATCAAAGAGCCCCATCTTTACAGTGGTGCCGCCCACATCCACACCAAACGCATAGTTTCCCATATCGAATACCTCTCCTGCTTACCTATTCCTCATCCTCTTCATCCCGTCTCTTTGTCAGAGAGTTCTGCACACGGGTATAGAGCTCCTGGGCAGCATTGTAGCCCATCTTCTTCTGGCGATGATTAACGGCCGCAGATTCACAGATGATAGCAAGGTTACGCCCGGGGCGAATGGGAATATTGTGGCACACCACCTTGTTTCCCAAGTATTCGGTATAGTTTTCCTCCAAGCCCAGCCTGTCGTACTCCTTATCCTTATCCCAGTCCTCCAAGCGAATCACCAGATCCACACTCTGAGTGTCTTTTACAGAAGATGCGCCGAACAGCGCTTTTATATCCACGATTCCAATGCCTCGAAGCTCAATCAGATGCTTTGTCACATCAGGAGCAGTTCCCACCAAGGTATCATCACTGACCTTTCGAAGCTCCACCACATCGTCAGTCACCAGGCGATGGCCTCTCTTTACCAGTTCCAGCGCTGCCTCGGATTTACCGATACCGCTCTCTCCCGTAATCAGCACACCCTCACCGTAGACATCCACCAGTACGCCATGAACGGAGATACAGGGAGCAAGTTCCACATTCAGCCAGCGGATCGTTTCCGCCATAAAGGCTGATGTAGCTTTCTTGGTGGACAACAGGGGAACTCTGTGAGCAATGGCTGCCTGCATGAAAATCGGATCCGGCTGCAACTCACGGCAAAACACAATGGCAGGGATATCGTAACTCAGCAATTCATCACATACCTCGCGCTTTTTCTCGTCGGGCAGGCTCTCTACATAGGTATACTCCACAAAGCCCACCACCTGAAGACGTGTGGCATCAAAGTGCTCAAAGTAGCCTGTCAGCTGCAGAGCGGGGCGGTTGAGATCCGGCTGGATGATGCGTATTCCCTTCATATCGATTTCAGGTGTCAGAATTTCCAGCTTCATCTTCTCAATCAGCTTGTTCAAAGAAATGCTCGCCATGTTTTCCTCATTTCTGTGCGGCTTATATATTGCCCTGTCCCAAAGGCGATTCGATATTCAGGAGCCCACTCCACCGCACCACGGCAGACCCCATCTGCTACCCTTAATTGTACCACAAGGCAAACATTATGTGAAGTAAATTTGTTACTTTTCACCCTACTGTGAAACAGCTCAGCCATGGCTACATTTCACACACCATCCAGTTTCAGGCATCGTGTACGTCCTCGTCCTTCCTGAAAAACTGATATATCCCCTCCGCTGCCCGCCGGTTAAGCTCTGGCACAGTCTCCAGTTCTTCCACGGATGCAGACTTAATTTCCTCAATGGACTTAAAATGCCGCATCAATGCCTTGCGTCGGGCAGGTCCAACGCCGGGAATATCATCCAGCACCGACTTCACCTGCGCCTTGCCGCGCAGAGAGCGATGATACTCAATAGCAAAGCGGTGAGCCTCATCCTGTACCCGAGTAATCAGCTTAAAGCCCTCTGAGCGAGTATCAATGGGCAATTCAACATTATTGAAGTACAGCCCCCTTGTCCGGTGGTTATCATCCTTCACCATTCCACACACCGGGATATTGATATGCAGCTCTTCCAGCACGGACAGGGCAATATTCACCTGTCCTCTGCCGCCGTCCATCATCAAAAGATCCGGAAACCGGGTAAAGCTGCCATACTCCTGATCCAAATCCTTCTCCTCCAGCTCTCGGCTTTCCTCAATTCCATGACGGAATCGTCGGGTCAGCACTTCCCGCATGCAGGCATAGTCGTCGGGACCGGACACAGTCTTAATCCGGAATTTCCTGTAATCACTGGGCTTGGGCTTACCCTTCTCAAACACAATCATGGAGCCCACGTTTTCAAAACCGTTTATGTTGGAGATGTCAAAGGCCTCCATTCGCTCGATATGAGACATTCCTAAAAGCTCTGCAATTTCCTTCACTGCGCCGATGGTTCGGCCTTCTTCCCGTTTCAGCCGCTCTCTGTCCTGTTCAAGAATATGCTTCGCATTCTGAGCCGCCAGCTCCACAAGCTTTTCCTTGGAGCCAATCTTGGGCACCCGGAGATATACCCTTGCACCTTTCCGCTCCGTCAGCCATTTTTCAATCAGTGCACTGTCCTCAATCTCATATTGCAGCATCAGTTCCCTGGGGATAAAAGGCGTACCCGCATAGAACTGCTTCACAAAATTCTCCAGAATTCCCGCCTTGTCGTTCTCTGACACATGTGTCATATAGTAATGTTCACGGCCAATCAGTCTGCCGTCTCGCACAAAGAATACCTGAACCACGGCCTCTCTCTCGTCTTGATACAGGGCTATAATATCTTTGTCCTCACCCACGCTGTCGGTAATCTTCTGCTTCTGGGAGACGGACTTTACGCTGTTGTACAAATCTCTGAATCCAGCAGCGGCCTCAAAGTCCAGCTCTTCCGCTGCCGCTTTCATCTTTCCCTCCAGATCCTTAAGGATCATATTGTAATTGCCGTTTAAGAACTCCAGGGCTTGAGCCACCTGCTCCCTATATTGCTCTTTGCTGATATACCCCTGACAGGGGGCAAGGCATTGTTTAATGTGGTAATTCAAGCAGGGGCGCTCCAGGCCAATATCCCGGGGCAGACTTCTGTTGCAGGTTCGAATATTGTACAGCTTGTTCAGCAGCTCAATCGTATCCTTCACTGCGGCAGCGCTGGTGTAAGGTCCGTAGTATTTAGACTTATCCTTCTTCATGGTTCGGGAAAAGAGAATACGGGGGTATTCCTCCCCCACTGTAACTTTTATGTAGGGATAAGTCTTGTCATCTTTTAACAGAGTGTTGTATTTGGGAGAATTTTCTTTGATCAGATTGTTTTCCAGCACAAGAGCTTCCAGCTCCGAGTCTGTTACGATATACTCAAAACGCGCAATCAGAGAGACCATTTTGTCAATCATAGGACCGCGTCCGATGTTATCCCTGAAATAGGATCGGACGCGGTTGTGTAAATTTATAGCTTTACCCACATACAAAATGACATCTTTGTCATCTCGCATAATGTAGACACCGGGCTCCTTAGGGAGCTTTTTCAGTTCTTCTTCAAAGTTGAACATAAGATACCTAATCCATCCTTCCGTTGGAAAACCTTCCAACAGGTGAATCGTTCTGTTTCGGAAGCTGAGGTTCTTCCTCCTCTGATTTTCGAGGCTGTGCAGATTCATTTTCCTCGGATCTCTCTGGTTTCTTCTCAGGAGTCTCCTCGGTTTTCTCCAGATTGTCCTTGGGATTCTCCGGTTTCCCCGTCAGTCTCTCTCCTACAGGGCTTCCAATTTGCTCCGGCAATATCACGGGGTCAGGCAGTTCTACAGACGCATTGGAAGTCTTGTCAGAAACCTGTGTATCCTCCGCCCCGTCTTCTTTCTTTTCTTCAGGCTCCGGAATTCCTTTCTCCCTGCGGAAGATTTCCATAAATTCCTTGCCGGTGATAGTCTCCTTCTCGATTAGGTACTCAGCCAGCTTATCCATGACCTCACGGTTTTCTCGAAGCAGTTCCAGAGCCTTCTCATAACTCTCCTTAAGAATTTCTACCACCTCGGCATCGATCTCGGCAGCAGTAGTGTCGCTGCAGGTCAGCTCCGCTCTGCCTTCCAAGTACTGGCTCTCAATGGTAGCCAGCCCCACAAGGCCAAATCTTTTGCTCATTCCGTAGCGGGTCACCATGTTGCGGGCAATACTGGTGGCTCTCTCGATATCGTTGGCAGCTCCGGTAGTCACAGTGTCAAACACAATTTTTTCCGCAGCCCGGCCGCCCACCAGTCCAACCAGCATATCCCGCAGTTCCGCCTCGGTGTTCAGATATTTCTCCTCCTCAGGAACGTGCATCACATAGCCCAAAGCCCCCATAGTGCGGGGTACAATGGTGATTTTCTGTACAGGCTCCGAATTTTTCTGAAGGGCACTGATCAGCGCATGCCCCACCTCGTGGTAGGACACGATCCGTCGCTCTTCCTTACTCATAATGCGATCCTTCTTCTCCTTACCGACCAGCACCACTTCCACAGCGTCGAACAGATCCTTCTGGCTCACATACTCTCGACCTTCCTTGACTGCATTAATTGCAGCCTCGTTGATCATATTTGCCAGGTCGGAACCCACGGCACCGCTGGTGGCCAGAGCGATGGCATCCAAGTCCACGCTTTCATCCATCTTCACATCCTTGGCATGAACCTTCAGAATTTCTACACGCCCTTTCAAATCGGGCTTATCCACAATAATCCGCCTGTCGAAACGGCCGGGACGCAGCAGAGCCTTGTCCAAGATTTCAGGGCGGTTGGTAGCACCCAGGATCAGGATACCCTTAGAGCTGTCAAATCCGTCCATCTCCGACAGCAATTGATTCAAAGTCTGCTCACGCTCCTCGTTTCCTCCGCCGTACTTCGAATCCCGGCTCCGTCCGATGGCATCAATCTCGTCTATAAATATGATACAGGGCGCATTCTTTGTAGCCTCCTTAAACAGATCTCGGACACGGCTCGCGCCTACACCCACATACAACTCAATAAAATCAGAGCCTGTCAAGGAGAAAAATGGAACATGAGCTTCGCCCGCTACAGCTTTTGCCAGCAATGTTTTACCCGTTCCGGGAGGCCCCACCAAAAGCGCACCTTTAGGCAATCTTGCACCAATCTTAGAGTACTTCCCCGGATTGTGCAGGAAATCCACCACTTCCACCAGGGAATCCTTAGCCTCATCCTCACCGGCCACATCCTTAAAAGTCACGCCGGTCTCCTTCTGCACATACACCTTGGCGTTGCTCTTACCTACACCCATGGGCCCGCCGCTGCCGCTCATCCTGCGGAACAACAGGCTTAACAGCACCCACATCAAGACGATGGGCAGAATCACTCCCACAACAATATTGAGTATCAGCTCCGAGCTGTCGCTCAATGTTCTGTGGCCTTCTATTCCGTGGGCCTCCAGCCTTGCTGTCAGTGTGTCCATATCTTCCATGAGGACTGTCGTATACTGGGTCGGCGTATTCTGAACATAGAAACCCAGCCCAAAACTATAGCCGGGAGCTGTTGTGTCAGAGGAATTTGCCTCCGTCTTCAGCGTGAATTCAATCACTCCGGTACTCAGCAGGTTCACCGAATCCACTTTATCATTCTCAACGTATTCAATGAATTTAGTATAT
Organism: Acetatifactor sp.; assembly: GCA_022511425.1. GTDB lineage: Bacteria > Bacillota > Clostridia > Lachnospirales > Lachnospiraceae > Acetatifactor. The sequence continues at coordinate 11,230 of JAFLRO010000045.1, read as the reverse complement.
GTGACCTGATTACTATCGCCATCACCTGAGAATAGCCTCATAGCGCTTAGAAGAAGTACCAGCATCCCCAGGGTAGCCAGAAGCACCACCAGCATGTTTGGGCGTCTCGGGGGTTCGCCGCCATTTCCGCCGTTACCTCCGTTTCCGGAGCTATTTCCGCCGCCGTTATTATATCCTCCGCCATTGTCATATTGATTCAACTGATTGTCCATAGTAACTCCATTTCGGTTGATTTTCGTTTTGCATCCATGCTTCCCATTTCCGGGTAAGACTAAATCTATTTTATTATAGAGAGAACCGATTGATAAATCAATAGAATATCTGTGAAAAAAATGTGTTCTATTATAAAAGATTTCTAAAATCAACATATTATATGCAAAACAAATGCAAATTTACAGTGAACAATTTTTAACCATTCCAATATAAAGCAATTTGTGGTAAAATACAAAAGTGATTGTTTTTGCTGTCGCAATACAAGCCAAAATTAAATGCCGTCAGCCGGCGAAAGAGGGAACATGAGACCAGGATTCGACAATGAAAAATATCTGAAAATGCAGTCTGAGCACATAAAGGAGCGCATCAGCCAGTTCGGGGACAAGCTGTATCTGGAATTCGGCGGGAAACTGTTTGACGACTATCACGCCTCCAGAGTCCTTCCCGGATTTGCGCCCGATTCCAAGCTCAGAATGCTGATGCAGCTCTCTGATTATGCGGAGATCGTCATTGTCATCAGCGCCTCCGACATCGAAAAGAATAAGGTTCGCGGCGATCTTGGGATCACCTATGACGTGGATGTACTGCGGCTTCGGGATGAATTCCTACAAAAGGGCCTGTTCGTGGGCAGCGTTGTCATCACTCACTATGCCGGCCAGAACAGCGCCGATCAGTTCAAGGTGAAGTTGGAGAAGAAGGGCATTAAAGTATATCTTCATTATACTATCGAGGGTTATCCCGCCAATGTGCCCTTAATTGTCAGCGAAAATGGCTATGGCAAGAATGATTACATAGAGACATCCCGTCCTCTGGTGGTGATTACGGCTCCCGGTCCGGGCAGCGGAAAGATGGCCACATGCCTCTCCCAGCTGTACCATGACAATCTGCGGGGCATCAAGGCAGGATATGCAAAATTTGAGACCTTCCCCATTTGGAATGTGCCATTAAAGCACCCCATCAATCTGGCTTACGAAGCCGCCACAGCGGATCTGAATGATGTGAACATGATCGATCCCTTTCACCTGGAGGCCTATGGGGAGACGGCGGTGAACTACAACCGTGACATAGAGATTTTCCCCGTGCTGAATGCCATCTTTGAGGGAATCTATGGCAGCAACCCTTACAAATCTCCAACTGACATGGGTGTCAACATGGCAGGAAACTGCATTATTGACGACGAAATCTGCTGTCAAGCCTCCAACATGGAGATCATCCGCCGCTACTATACTGCCCTGAACAGGGTGGTTCGGGATGAGGCTTCTGAAAACGAAGTTTACAAGATCGAACTTTTGATGAAGCAGGCTAAGCTCACAACAGATGACAGAAGTGTCACATTGGCCGCAAAGAAGCGGGCAGAGGAATTGGGTGTACCCACAGCTGCCGTTGAGCTTCCTGACGGGCATATTATTACCTCCAAGACATCGGATTTCCTGGGAGCGTCGGCAGCGCTTCTGCTGAATGCCCTGAAATACCTGGCAGGGGTGGATCATGACAAACGCCTGATCAGCCCGGAAGCAATCGAGCCCATTCAGGATCTGAAAGTCCGCTACCTGGGCGGCAAAAATCCCAGACTTCACACTGATGAGGTTCTGATCGCTCTGACTCTAGCAGCCTGCAATGACCCAAATGCCAAGCGCGCCTTAGAACAGCTGCCAATGTTGAAAGGCTGTCAGGTACATACCTCTGTCATGCTCTCGGAAGTGGACGTAAAAATATTGAAAAGGCTGGGTATGGATCTCACTAGCGAGCCCGTCCAAACTTCCAAAAAAATATACTGATTTTAATGCAAAATATTACTGAGTAATTTCTGCCCAAGCTGCGTCCGTGCGCTGCCGGATGCAAAAAGAGACTTTTTTTGAACAGCGCAGAAAAGAGGAACTTATGCCAGTAAAATACGTATTTGTCACAGGCGGTGTAGTATCCGGTCTGGGCAAGGGTATCACTGCGGCCTCCTTGGGAAGGCTTCTGAAGGCCAGAGGATACAAGGTGACCATGCAGAAATTCGATCCATACATCAATATAGATCCCGGCACTATGAACCCCATCCAACACGGCGAAGTGTTTGTCACCGACGACGGTGCCGAGACCGACCTTGATCTGGGACATTACGAGCGGTTTATCGACGAAAGCCTGGACAAGAATTCCAATGTGACCACCGGCAAGGTCTACTGGTCCGTACTCCAGAAGGAACGCCGGGGCGATTACGGCGGTGGTACCGTACAGGTGATCCCCCATATCACCAACGAAATCAAGAGCCGGTTCTACCGCAACTTTACCGATCCGGATACCCGCATCGCCATCATTGAGGTGGGCGGTACTGTGGGTGACATTGAAAGCCAGCCCTTTTTAGAGTCCATCCGTCAGTTCCAGCACGACGTGGGACACGACAATGCCATACTGATCCATGTGACGCTGATTCCTTATCTGAACGCATCTCAAGAGTTGAAGACCAAGCCTACCCAGGCCAGCGTCAAGGATCTTCAGGGTATGGGCATCCAGCCCGACATCATCGTCTGCCGCAGCGAACATCCGCTGGATCCGTCCATCAAAGATAAAATTGCCCTGTTCTGTAATGTGCCCAGCAACCGGGTATTGCAGAATCTTGACGTGGAATATTTATACGAAGCGCCCCTTGCCATGGAAAAGGAGCGTTTAGCCCAGGTTGCATGCGAATGTCTGCATTTGGACTGCCCGGAGCCGGATCTGACGGACTGGGAGAAGATGGTGGACGACTTAAGACACCCCACCGACGAGGTGCAGATTGCACTGGTGGGAAAGTATGTCTCCCTGCATGATGCTTACATCAGCGTAGTAGAAGCCTTAAAGCATGGCGGTATCACTAACCATACCACCGTCCATATCAAGTGGATTGATTCTGAGACGGTGACGAAGGAAAATGTTGCAGAGCTTTTGAGTGATTGCAACGGAATTCTGATTCCCGGCGGCTTTGGCTCCCGGGGTATTGAGGGCAAGATAGAAGCCATCTCCTATGCCCGCACTACTGGCACACCTTTACTGGGCTTATGTCTTGGCATGCAGCTCACCATCGTGGAGTATGCCCGGAATGTAATCGGCTATAACGATGCACACAGCATTGAACTAGACCCTTCCACCACCCATCCAGTGATCGCGCTGATGCCCGATCAGAACGGTGTGGAGGACATTGGCGGAACCCTGAGGCTTGGCGCTTATCCCTGTGTATTGGACAAGGATTCCCGGGCGTATGAACTCTATGGGGATGGGACTATTTATGAAAGGCACCGTCACCGTTACGAAGTGAACAATGACTATCGGGCAGTACTGATTCAGAATGGCTTGCGGCTCTCCGGCACTTCCCCTGACGGACGGATTGTGGAGATGTGTGAAATTACGGAGCATCCTTTCTTTATTGCCACACAAGGACACCCTGAACTGAAATCCCGGCCCAACAGGCCCCATCCTTTATTTAAAGGCTTTGTGGCTGCCGCGCTGGAAAATAAGAAGAATAGGAAAAACTATGAAAAACAGCCCCCTTACAAAACTTGTTAAATTTTTCAAAAAGGAAACAGTGCTATGCATCGCAGCGTTACTGTCCGTAATTTCAGCTTTCTTTGTGCCACCCTCAGCTGAATATCTGGAATACATGGACTGGCGGGTACTGGCATTGCTGCTGGGTCTGATGCTGGTAGTAGCAGGACTTCAAAGCATCGGCTTGTTCCGGTATCTTGGATTAAAGCTGCTGGAGCGCATCCGTACCACCAGACAACTTTGCCTGCTATTAGTGGGTCTCTGCTTTTTCTCCGCCATGTTAATCACCAATGATGTGGCGCTGATTACCTTTGTACCTTTTGCGGTAATGATCCTTGGTCTGGCAGGACAGTCCAGGCTGCTGATACCGGTAGTGGTGTTACAGACCATCGCTGCCAATCTGGGCAGTATGCTTACCCCCATCGGAAACCCACAGAACCTTTATCTGTACTCGACCTACTCCATCCCAATGGGAACCTTCCTGCTGGATATGCTGCCCCTGACATTGCTCTCCATGGTGCTTCTGATCATCAGTGTATTTCTGCTTCCGAAGGCGGAGATTTCCGTAACAGTGCCGGAAAAACCCGCTGCTCCCCCTAAGGGAAAGCTGATCTTATATCTGGTATTGTTCCTGGTAGCACTAAGCTGTGTGATTCGTCTTTTGTCCTGGCCGGTGATGTTGGTGGTACTATGCTTGGGAATGCTGATCATAGACAGAAAGCTTTTTAAGGCAGTGGATTATTTTCTGCTCTTGACCTTCATGTGTTTTTTTCTTTTCATTGGCAATATAGAACGAATTCCCGCAGTCTCCGAACTGCTCCAGACCTTTATCCAGGGTCGGGAACTCATACTGAGCATTCTGTTAAGCCAATTCATCAGCAATGTACCGGCAGCCATCCTGCTGTCCGGTTTCACCGATGCGGCAAGACCCCTGCTCTACGGAATAAACATTGGCGGACTGGGTACACTGATTGCCTCCCTGGCCAGTGTGATTTCTTACCGGGCTTACGGGGAGAGCGAGAATGCTGCCAAGGGTACTTATATAAAGACCTTCACCCTGTATAGTCTGGCATTTCTTGCCGTTTTGGTCGCTGCCGCAGTGCTGCTGTTAAATTTCTTGTGATAAAGAATAAGCCAAATATAAACAGCCGGTATCCGGGGATCTAAAATCCCAAGATATCGGCTGTTTGCTTTTTACAAATAAATTACAGTTTTTTCAGGTAATTGCCAGCTACAGAAACTCCCTCATTCAGCACGATAAAAGCATCCGGATCGTGCTTATGGATAATTGCCCGCAGACGGTGCACCTCATATTTCGAGAGCATAATGTACAGCACATGGGAACGGTCGTAAGTATATGCCCCCAAAGCAGACCACTTTGTGATACCTCGGTTCAGCTCCTGGAAAACCTCCTTCTCCAGAGCGGTTGTATCTGCCTTGGTGATGACCGTGACCTCCACGTTGATATTTTGAGTGTGAACTCTGTCCATTGCCACGGAATACACAGCAGAATAAATAATACAAAATACCACTATCTCTATATCAAATAACAGAAGGCAGACAGCATACAGCACTATGTTTACGAACAGGTTCACCTTACCCACGCTGAAATCCTGCTTCCACCTGGTCAGCAGCACACCTATCACATCCATACCGCCGCCGGAAGCGCCCATGCGCAGTGTAATACCTGTCCCCGCTCCGGCGATAATACCGCCCACAACACATGCCGCCATCCGTTCCTCCACGATCATTACGGTAGGAATAACCGACAGAAACACTGTCATAGCAGTGACAGTTACCAATGTCTTGATAAAAAACTTCCGCCCAATATGCCGGAACGCGACTACAAAAATCGGGATGTTGATAGCATAGTAAATGACGCCGGCAATATCAAAGGCTTCAAAGTTCAGGCTGAAGTATCTCGCCAGAATGGTACGGATCACCTGACAGATACCCATGACCCCTCCGGTGTATAAGCTTGCAGGCACCACAAACAGATTGATGCCCGCAGCATACATAAATGCTCCCACGACGCTTCCCAGCGTCCTTTTTCCCTCATACTCCAAAACTTCTTTATTCATTTTTTCCCAGTACCTGTTCAATTTGATTTTTAAACTCAGCTGCTGAGGATGCGCCCATCCAGCTTGATTCCATCTTTCCCTCGCGGAAAATCATGAAAGTGGGGATACTGACGATACGATACTGCTGGGCAATCTGCATATTCTCGTCAGTGTTTAGCTTGCCCACTTTCAGCTTACCCTCAAACTCCTCCGCTATCTTCTCCACCAGCGGTGCCATCATCTTACAGGGGCCGCACCAGTCAGCATAAAAATCCACCAGTACTGGAATGTCAGATTTCAGCACCTCTTCCTCAAAGTTTTCAGTTGTGAATTTGTGTTCCATAATATTGTCCTTTCTGCGCCATCGGGGCGACTTAAACTGTTACCGAAAGATTATATATTTGCAGATGGGATTTCCCATAGCGGAAAATTTCTCCTCGTACTCTGTCATCACATTTCCCTGCATCAGAGCTTCATCTCCGTGCAGATCATAGGTGATTGCCTCCGCCTTCCAGCCGGCAGGTTCCAGTTCTCCCACAGCAAAATCGAACAGTTCCCTGTTGTCCGTCTTAAATTCCAGCCTTCCGTCTTTTTTCAGGATCTTGTCATAACGCTTCAGAAATTCCCTGGAAGGAAGCCTGCGTCTTGCATGCCTGTCCTTGGGCCAGGGGTCGGAGAAATTCAGGTAAATAAGATCAACCTCTCCCTGCCCGAACACTGTCAGAATATCCTCTGCATCCATCCGCAGGAATTTCAAATTCGCCAGTTCCTCCTGCTCCATTTTCTGGATTGCGCGGAGCAGTACGCTGGAATATTTTTCAATCCCCACATAATTGATCTCGGGATGTGTCTTAGCCATAGTATGTATAAATTTTCCCTTTCCCATTCCGATTTCAATGTGGATGGGGTGATCATTTCCAAAAATCTTCTTCCAGGTACCGGGGCAGTCCGGCTGCACCGCTTCCTGCACCACATAGGGACTCGCCGCGATCACCTCCCGGGAGCCCGTGATGTTACGCAGTCTCATGGTTCCTCTTTTCCGCTGTCCGAAGCACAGCAAATACTCTACATTTCAATTTACTTTATCTTTTTTAGCTTGTCAACAAGAGACTATATTTCATTTAAAGAAATTTGAAATTGAGTTAATAAAAATATTTCTATGGTTTTTTTCAAAAGTGTTGTATACTGTATGTACACGAATATTTAGAGAGGTTACTTATGAAGCGCTGCCTTGTCCACAAAATTGCAAAACAGAAAAGACATGGTTTAAAAAATAGATATTTCCGGCGCTTAATAACGGCTGCCTGGGGGATCAGTCTGCTCTTCTCTCAGTGTGTCACGGTTTTTGCTGAACCCTCGGAAACGGAGCGTAGGCTGGAAGAGCAAAGAGCTATGGAAATTCAGTCCAACCAGGTGGCCAACTGGCCCACCGGACCCGTGGTGGGGGCTGAGTCCGCCATCCTCATGGAGATAGAGACGGGCACTATTCTCTATGCCAAGAACATCCATCAGTCACAATACCCAGCCAGCACCACTAAGCTCCTGACAGCGCTGATTGCCACAGAACAGTGTGATCTGGACGAGATGGTCACCTTCTCCCACGATGCGGTATTTGACACGCCACGGGACAGCAGCCATATCGCCATGGATGTAGGTCAGGCCATCACCATGGAGCAATGCCTCAACGCAATTCTGATCCGGTCTGCCAACGAAGTTTCCTTTGCGATAGCAGAGCACATCACCGGTACCTCAGACTGGCAAGTGTTTGCGGATATAATGAATGAGCGCGCCGAGGAGTTGGGCTGCCTGAACTCTCATTTTGTAAATCCCAATGGGCTGCCCGACGATTACCACTATACCACAGCCTACGATCTGGCTATGATCGGCAGAGCTTTCTTCGCCAATGAACTGTTGTGTCAGATAACTCTGACCAGACGGCTTGAAATTCCTGCCTCAGACACTTTACCCAATACCAAGCTGGAATTGAACCAGATGGCAATCATTCCCGGTGGCAGCTATGAGTATGAATATCTGATCGGCTGCAAGACCGGTTACACCGATTCCGCTAGAAGCTGTCTGGTGTCCGCCGCCGAACGGGACGGGATGACGTTAGTCTGTGTGGTGATGCACGACGAATCCCCTTATCAATATGAGGACACCAGAGCCCTTTTTGAATATGGTTTTGGTAATTTTAAAAAGGTAAATGTTGCTCAGTCTGAGACGAAGTACGACATAGACAATACGGGACTGTTTTACGGCGGAAACGATATATTCGGCAGTTCCACCCCGATTCTTTCACTGAACAAAGACGATTACATTATACTGCCACGGACAGCATCCTTTGAGGATACAGATTCCACTATCTCCTACAATGCTGCCAATGAAAATCAAGCAGCGGTCATTACCTACACTTACCACGGTGTGGACATAGGCTCCGTGCGAGTTAATTTCATTGTATCGCAGTCTCAGACCCATATGTTTGATACGGACCCGGAAGATAATGACTCCGGAAACAATAACTCGGAAGCGAATGCACCCGTGATTTATGTGAATGTAATCCGGGTGCTTATCGGCATGGCTGCTGCAGGTGTAGTTCTCTTCATTGCAGCATTGATCAGAATCTTTTTGAAAAACTACCAGTTTTCCGGTTTGGGCAGCAGACGAAATTGGAAAAAGAGCAAACGAAGCCGCAGAAGAAAATCAAAACCTGCCGGCGAATTCAAGGATTTTGATTTCTAATTTCGGTCCATCACTTCCTATTTTTGCTCCGCAGCCCTTCTGGCTTCCCGGCGGCTGCGGTTCCTCCGATGGTGTAATTCCTTTGCCCGGTCGCTCTTCTCCCGCAGCACCGCCACCTCCTCAGGCGTGATGATCTTGGTAGTCTTCACCGCAAAAAGCTTGTCCTCCTCCGATTTTCTGAGTCGGAGCTTGTTCTTAAAATAACCATGCTTCTCACAGTAGGCTACACAATAATAATGCCTTCCGTTTACGGTGAACCACTTAACCCTCTTTTTCAGATTCCGATGGCAGAGATAACATTTGCTGGCCATTACTTCTTTATCTGCAAAGAGTTCCTGCTTATCTGAAAATTCCCGGCTGATATATTTCATATAATTATCAAACTGAACCCGGACTTCCTTCTCCCGATTGGCCGGAGGATGGAACAGATCAAAGGACACATTCTTTAACACTGATGGCTTCTCTTTTATTATCTTTGTAAGCAGCTTTGCTGTGTAATAAGCATCGCTAAAGGCTCTATGGAAAGGGATATCTTTCTTAAGCTCCGCCAGATCTATTGCATTCTCCAGACCCCGCCTGGATTTTCCGTCCTCATAAGCAAGACTAAACAATTTCTGTATATCCAGAAAGGCAATGGGGCTATCTGACATTGGTGTCATTTTGTAATAACGGATATTCCTCTGAAGCTCGGTCAAATCCAAATTACCCCAGGTACAGAACAGATACTCCTCCTGCCCGCACCAATCGAGAAAACTGTCCATCACCTCCGGGAAGGGCTTTCCCCGCTCCAATTCCTGCATCTGAAGATGAATGAGCCTGCCGGTAATCTGGTGCATTTCCAGATATATGCTGGGCTTTATCAGCCTGCTAAACTCACTGACCATGAAGCCATCCTCATTTAACTTGATAGCCCCAATCTCAATGATTTCAAAGGGGATGCCCGGCACCTCTTTGCGACCATTTGTACTTTGATTCCATTCCAAATCCATTACAATATAATTCATGGGGTATGTAGCTCCATTCCGATCCAGTTACTAAATTTCCTGCTTCACAAAACGACTCTCAATCCATGTATGAGCCAAAGAGATCCACGAAGTACACTCTTCCTGAATGGCTCCGCCGTCAGCATTGCATGTCAGCCTATTGGCCAGTCCCAGTCCGTGGCCGCCGCAAGTGTACATGTGGAACTCCGTTGACACCCCGGCTTTTCGCAGAGCATTGATAAACAACAGGGAGTTTTCCACCGGCACGGATTCATCCGTAAAGGTGTGCCAGAGGAAAGTGGGTGGTGTCTTTTCGCTCACACGGTTTTCCAGAGACAAATATTTTGACAGTTCCGCTTCCCGCTCCTGTAACAGGTTCTGGAAAGAACCCCTGTGGGCATATTCTCCGGCTGTGATCACCGGATAGCAGAGAATCATTCCATTCGGCCGAAGTAACGCATGATCCGATTTCTCCAACCCAAGAGCTTCCGCCAGAAAATCTTCATCCCAGAGGGTTCCAAGGCTGGCTGCCAGATGACCTCCTGCAGAACAGCCCAGTACAATAATCTTGTCTGGGGCCACATGCCAATCCTCCGCGTTCTCGCGGATCATTATTATGGCAGAGGCCAGCTCCGTCAGCGCCGTGGGAAATACCGCAGGAGCGCAGGAATATTTCAGCACCGCCGCATGATAACCCATGGCAAGGAACTGCATGGCCAGGGCTTCCCCCTCCCGATTAGAAGTGTAAGCATAAGCACCGCCGGGGCAGATAAGGACCAATGGTCTTAGATCAATGCCCACCTCCTCATAATAATCCTGAATATAGGTCAACATCCGGGCGTCCGGATGGGAGCCCTTCATCTGAATGTGATAGGTTATATTTCTCATACCAGCACCTTTGCCTTTCTATAATGCGCCTCTCCACTTTCCAAAAATCCATCGACATCGTCCCGGAAGAGTGGCAGTAACCTTCCCCACCAGCAGTAATCTAGTAAGCTTTTCCCCAGTACACCATCTTTTTCGCCGACTTGCCGCAGCAGACACAAGTGTCCGCAATGTTCTCCTGCTCGAAGGGCATACAGCGGCTGGTGACGCTGAGTTTCTCCTTGATCACATCCTCGCAGCCCTGCTCTCCGCACCACATAGCTTTCACAAAGCCTGTTTTTTCACTGAAAATCTTCTCAAACTCAGCCATGTTGGCAGCGGTGTAGGTATGCTCGTCTCTGTGAGCCCTTGCTCTTTCCAGCATCTCTCTCTGGATGGTTTCCAAAAGTTCTTGAACCTTGTTCTCCAAATCTTCCAGGGAAATCTCGATTTTCTCCCTTGTATCCCTGCGGCAGAGCACGCATTTCCCAGCCTCCATATCCTTGGGGCCGATTTCTACACGGATAGGATAACCGCGCATTTCCGCCTCCGCAAACTTCCATCCGGGAGACTTGTCGGTATCGTCCACCTTTACCCTGCAGGTCTTCTTCAGACGATCCCTGAGTTCATAGGCCTTATCAAGCACTCCTTCCTTCTTCTGCTGGATGGGAATCACGCAGACCTGAATGGGCGCTACTCTGGGAGGCAGCACAAGGCCTTCATTGTCGCCATGTACCATGATGATGGCGCCGATGAGTCGGGTAGTCATGCCCCAGGAAGTCTGATGAACGTACTTTAAAGTATTATCCTTATCAGCAAACTGAATCTCAAAAGCCTTTGCAAAGCCGTCTCCAAAATTATGGC
>JAFLRO010000044.1 GCA_022511425.1 Acetatifactor sp. | reverse complement strand
AAGATGTGTTCAATTCATCCATTATATTTACCTCCAACAATCATAAATTCCGATTTGTCTGCATTCTTGATGTAGGGATACACCCCACAGCCCTGTTGTGAGATATTTGACTACGTTCCCTGCCGGAGAATAATGTGATGAAAAAATGCGATATCCCTAAATTCAGGAATTTCCTCTGCCTTGCATTCAAGAGCGTACATATTGGAAAACCATTCATCCCCGGTCTTTAGTTCATTTCGCTGTAAGGCATAAAAAATGCGCAAGCCATATATTTTATGTATTTTAAGCATACCTTTGCAATATTCTTCCAGCTCGTGATCATCATATTCATTTATCGTTCCGAAATTAACAGATTCTACGTTTCTATTTTCTAATAGTTTCAATGCCTCATCGATATCATATTCAAACACAGCTTTCTGCATTATTTTTCCTGCTCTGTTATGCTTAATAATTGAAATAAAGCCATCCTTTTTTAAGAGTCTGTTAAATTCAGATAACAGCTCTTCCCTGTCATTCAGATATTCCATGACATTATGGCAAATGATCACATCAAAAGATTGATCAGCCATATTTTTCAATGCCTCAATACCACCGATAATCTGTTCATAGTGATTGTCGGTAAATTGATGTTTTAGCATTTCCTGGTTCGGCTCAACGGCAGTTACATTGTTGTATTTAGCGAAATGATCCGCTGTAACTCCGAAACCGCTTCCAAAGTCAAGAATTCTTTTTCCCTTGCATTCTATATTGTGCCATGCCAATTGATAAAACAATTTGCCCCACGGTGCATGTACATATTCTAAGTATCCTTGAACATTCGGTTTTTCACCCATACCATTCTTTCCTTTCTCAATATTTTTTGATATTATTTGAGAAAACGTGCTTTTCCCAGGCTCTACAAACCGGAATTTGTTACTCTTTTTAAATTGCGAATACCAAAATACTCCATATAAATAAATTTACAATCATCTATTGCTTTTGCTTCGTTCTTATCATCTGATAATGAAATGTCGATTCTCCGCTTGACCTAAATCCAAGTCTTTCATATAATTTACCGACCGGATTCTGCTTAAAATATTGAATGTTTATTTCTTTATCATTATTTTCAGATAAAACATCTTTTAAGATTGCTGTTCCGATTCCCTTTCTTTGAAATTCCGGAATAATGCATATATTGCCTACCTCATATCTATCATTTGATAGAGTTCTTCCATTATAAAACCCAATATCTTTTTCTTTATGAGTTATAATAAACGTTTCATCTTTATTTGTAGAAATAAATTGCGCAAACAACTTCCTTTGCTCTTCTTCCTCCCATCTTCCCCAGTTCATTTCCACATATTTTATATAGGCTGATTTTTTCACTTGATAAATAAACTCATAATCCTTTTTGGTAATACTTCTAAATTTGTATTTTGGATTGTCCATATAAGATACCTTTCATTTTTATGTAAATTCCAATTTACATTACTAACAACACAAATGTGAAAAGGGACTTTTTTTACTCTTTCTCATTATCTTACCTCCCACGTATTAAATATTTTGTATTATTATACCATGGTTTACTGTAGATGTCATTTAAAAATACTTGCATGATATTGTTTCTACTCATTTGAAAAACTTAATTCAACTCAAGGATGGAGTTTAATTTCACAAATGAGTAAAGATAAAAAATTAAAAAACCATTGACAAATTAAATGGTAGGTATATAATACAATTAAATTGAATGCAATTAAATATGTAAAATATAACAAGAGTAAAATCATTTAACACAATAACAAGGAGGAACAAAAAATGAGCAGCATCTATGATTTTTCTGTAAAGGCACAGGACGGCAGCGAGGTATCTCTGGCAGATTACAAGGGAAAGGTGCTTTTGATCGTCAACACCGCGACGGGGTGCGGCTTTACGCCTCAGTATGACGAGCTTCAGGACATCTATGATGAGTTTCAGAAAGATGGTCTGGAGATTCTGGACTTCCCCTGCAACCAGTTTGGCGAGCAGGCACCCGGCGGAGACGAGGAGATCCACTCCTTCTGCACTGGTCGTTACGGCATCACCTTCCCCCAGTTTTCCAAGATTGACGTAAACGGCGAGAACGCCATACCTTTGTACAAGTGGCTGGTGGAGAACAGCACCTTTGCGGGCTTTGACAAGAATCCTGCAGGACTGATGATGAGTCAAGTGGTAAAGAAGATGGATAAGGATTACAAGAACAACAGCAACATCAAATGGAATTTCACCAAATTCCTGATCAGCAGAGAGGGTGAGATTCTTGCCCGCATTGAGCCCACAGAGTCAATGAAGAAGGTACACGATAAAGTGAAGGAGGCTGCAACGGCAATCTGAAGGCTATTCCCGTACTTATCGACGGCTGGACGGTGGACGAGATTGAGAGTAAGCTCACCGGCATTACCTGCGGAAGAAGACCCACTTCATGCGGTGATCAGCTTGCAAAGGCAGTACGGGCGGCAAAGGAAGCCTGGGATGCCGAAGTATCCCGGTGAGAATCTTAATATTTTGTCAAAGGTATCAAAACAGGCTTGAGCAGTTTTAAAAAGTGTGATAAATTAGATTCGTCACATAATGAAAAGCTGCTTAGGCCTTTTTTGGAGGTTAATGTGAGCGAAGAAAAATACGATGTTTTGAAAATACAAAATCAGCTGTGTTTTCCACTGTATGCCTGTGCAAGAGAAGTGGTAAAGCGCTACACACCTTTTTTGGATGAGATTGACCTGACTTATACTCAGTACATTGTGATGATGGTACTCTGGGAGAAAAGGTCGGTGACGGTAAAGGAACTGGGGAATATTCTGTTTCTGGATTCTGGCACGCTGACACCACTGCTTAAGAAGTTGGAGGCAAAGAACTTTATAAGCCGTAAGAGATCCGAGACGGATGAGAGAAATCTGATCGTGACTATCACTCCGGAGGGAGAAGCCCTGAGGGAGAAAGCAGTGGAGATACCGGAGAAGATGTCTCAGTGTGTTGCACTGGAGCCGGAGGAAGCGATGACACTGTACCAGATTCTGTATAAGCTTTTGGGAAGGATGAACTGAGAGATATTATTGGCGGCGGTGGACTTTCTATCAACTCCATCGCCATTATATTAAATGAAGTAAACTGCCAATAGTGCGGAGCAATATAGTGGGGTTGAATGACGGTACAGACCGTTTGATTACAGGAGGAAGAGAGATGTTTTGTACTACATGTGGGAAAAAGCTATCGGATGATGCAATGTTTTGCGCATACTGCGGTACATCTGTGAACATGAGGCGCGGGGAGGAGATTCCAGCTGAGCCGCCGCAGGATTCCCAGCCTGGGGCGCAGTCGATGCAGTCACAGGATTCACAAACCTTAACGCAGCCGGTACAGATGCAGGTGCCCCAGCCTATAACATTGCCGATGCCGCCGCAGCTGTCTCAGCCTGGGCCGCAACCAACACAGCAGCAGGTAACTCAGTCTATACCGCAGCCGGTACAGCAGCAGGCAACCCAGACTATACCGCAGCCGGTACAGCAGCAGGCATACCAGCCTATACCGCAGTACATGCAGCATCAGGCATCCCAACCGATACAGAATCCGAGGGTGCAGTATGTAGCGCGTCCGGCTGGTGCACCTGTCGCAGGCGTGACGGAGGCACCGAAAAAGAAGAGGGGCTGGATCGTAGCCGTGGCACTGGTGTCGGTAATTGTAGTGGTAGGCCTGAGTTACCTGTTATATCTGGTAATGGTCGCTTATCTGAGGGACGCGATGGATGCCGCATACAAAGAACAGTATCACGAGTGGAATTCATATGATGATGACACGGAGCGGCCCTGGAATATTCCGGGATTTTCACAGGATGAAACTGAGAATTCTGATGAGAATCATAATTCCGAAGGGGTGCTTTCTTCGGACGAAAAAAATGATCAATACGAAAACAATGATCCGGATGGAAATGCGGGGGAGGATGATAATGTCCAGCCGAGTCAGCCGGATTGGAATGAGGGTAATGGCAGTAACGATGATTATGGTCGGGGAGATGATGTCTATGCTTATGACGGTGCCGGATTCGGTTATGTGAGGGACATCATTCACACCTACTGGTTTGATTTTACTGTAAATAATACGATGTTCTGCCAAACCTTCCAGGGTTATACAGCCCGCAATGGATATCAACTTATCGTACTGGATCTAACGATTGAAAATACCTTTGAGGACGAGGTTCCCATGTTTGACACAGATTTCTGGGTTGAATGGGGAGAGGATTACAATGATTTTGATGGTAGTTACCCGGTTCCGGATTCATATGATATCAGCCATGATTTTCTGCCGGAGCATTATTATTTGTCCCCGAATGACATTGTTACAGGACTTTTGATGTATGAAGTGCCTGTTGGGTACAGTGAGTATATGCTTATCTTTGAGGAATATTTTGAAGATGGTGATGTGGGAGATTGGTTCGGCGTGTATCTTTATTCCGATGCCGGCCCCAACATTCACGTCCTTTGACAGGGAAACAAGATTACTTTGTGAGGCACGGATGGAGAAGTGGTTTGTGGCGGCCAAGAAGGCTGATTTCGAGAAGTGGGCAGTTGAGTTTCATATTAGTCCGGTGCTGGCAAGGGTTTTGCGGAACCGGGATTTGACGGAAGAGGCACAGGTTGAGAGATTTCTTTATGGTACTTTGAAAGACTGTTATTCTCCTTGGCTGTTAAAGGACATGGACAGGGCAGTAGAATTAATTCTAAAAGCGGTCGAACAGAGTATAAAACTGCGGGTCATCGGAGACTATGATGTGGACGGCATATGTTCATCCTATATCCTGACGAAAGGTCTGGGACTGTTAGGCATTCAGGTAGACACTGCCATCCCTCACCGTATATATGACGGTTATGGCTTAAATGAACATTTGATTCAAGAGGCAGCAAGGGACGGCATCGGTATGATTATCACCTGTGATAACGGTATTGCCGCGGCACCTCAGATTGCCCAGGCAGTGGAGTTGGGGATTCAGGTCATAGTCACTGACCACCACGAGGTGCCCTTTGCGCTGGCAGAGGATGGCTCCAGAAAGGAATTGCTGCCGCCTGCTCTGGCAGTGATTGATCCCAAGCAGGAGCAATGCAGTTACCCCTTTCCGGGGATTTGCGGCGGTGTAGTGGCTTATAAACTGGTGACGGCGCTGGCGGAGAAGAGCGGGAACCGAGAGCTTAATGGGGCGCTGGAGGAATTTCTGGAGCTGGCAGCACTGGCCACGGTCTGTGATGTGATGGAACTGAAGGACGAGAACCGCATCCTGGTGAAAGAAGGGCTTAAAAGGCTTAAAAATACGAAAAATCCTGGCCTTCGGGCACTAATAGAAGTGAACAGCCTCCAACCGGAGCGCCTGAGCGCCTATCATCTGGGGTTTGTGGTCGGCCCCTGTCTAAATGCCACAGGGCGTCTGGACACAGCAGTCCGGGCGCTTGAATTGTTACAGAGCAAGACGACAGCAGAAGCCATGAGCGCAGCCCGGGAGCTGAAAGAACTGAACGACAGCAGAAAGAATCTTACTGCCCGGGGTGTGGAGCAGGCGGAAGAATACATAGCGGAGCATCATCTGGAGCAGGACAAGGTCATGGTGATTTTTCTGCCGGAAGTTCACGAGAGCTTGGCTGGTATTATCGCAGGCCGGATCCGGGAGAGGTACAATCATCCCGTGTTTCTGCTGACCCGGGGCGAGGAAGGTGTCAAGGGCTCCGGCCGCTCTGTGGAGGGCTATCACATGTATGAGGCCATGACAGCGGTGAAGCAGTATTTCACCAAGTTCGGCGGTCATGCCATGGCAGCAGGGCTTTCCATGGAAGAAGAGGATATTGAGCCGCTACGGGAGGCTCTGAATGCCAATTGTGGGATGGTGCCGGAGGATTTTGTTCCTAAGGTACACATAGATGTACCCATGCCTTTGGATTACGCTGGCGAGGAAATTGCGGGAGAGCTGGAGCTTTTGGAACCTTTTGGGGTGGGGAATCCGAAACCACTCTTTGCCCAGAAGGAACTGACCTTTCTTTCCGGTTACCTGATGGGTTCTAATAAAAGTGCTGCCAGATACCGGGTGCGGACGCCAGAGGGGAGCGTGAAACAGCTGGTTTTTTTCGGAGAGTTGGAGAAGTTTGATACTTTCTTGGATCAGAAGTACGGCCCGGGCAGTGCGGCAGCTTTGTATGAGGGGCGTGCCGGTTTACAGATATCCGTGGCATATCAGCTGGGAATGAATACCTATAGAGGCAGGACAGAGGTGCAGTATGTAATGCAGCATTACTGCTAGTATAAAGGATAGAGTGAGCAGAATGGTTGTGACAGTGAGTTTAAATCCGGCAGTGGACAAGACCTGTCGTCTGAAAGCGATGGAACCTGGCGCGGTGAATCGGCTCATCAGCGCGGAGAGTGTGGCCGGAGGCAAGGCTGTGAATGTGACAAAGGTACTCAGACAGTTCCATATACCTGTGGCGGCGGTGGGCTTTCTCGGAGGATCCGGCGGAACCTTGATCGGGGAGGCTGTGGAGAAGCTGGGAGCGGAATGCCATTTCACCAAGATTGCCGGGGAGACCAGGACTAACACGAATGTATTGGATGAAAATGGCGGAGTGACGGAGCTTTTGGAGCCTGGTCCGGTGATATCGGATAAGGAGCTGGCAAACTTTCTGAAACAGTTCACAGGATGTCTGGAAAATTGTGAGTTGGCTGTGTTGTCCGGCAGCTTGCCGGAGGGCGTGCCTGTGGACATCTATGCAAGGTTGATTCAGCTGTGCCATATGGCAGGCTGTAAAGTAATCCTGGACTCTTCGGGGGAAGCGCTGCGGCAGGGAATCCAGGCCGGGCCGGATTTGGTAAAGCCCAATCGGAAGGAGCTGGAGTATCTGGCGGGGAGATCGTTTAAAAGTCGGGAGGAGATTATCACTGCGGCTCGGAAGCTTCTCGCCTTTAATGTGAGCCGGGTAGTGGTATCACTGGGCAGTGAAGGACTTCTCTGGGTGGAGAAGGAAGATGTATACTTCCGGGAAGCGAAGCAGGTGCAGACGGTAAACACTGTGGGCTGTGGAGACACGGTGGTGGCTTCTCTGTGCATGAGTGAGCTGGCAGGTGAGGATGCGGAAACTGCACTTGTGAAAGCTGTGGCTATGGCAGCTGCAAACGCCACAACCAGGGAGAATGGAAGCATCCCTATGGAAACTTACTTGGAACTTTTATGAGCGGAATTTTTTAGATTTTATACAATTATTTAATAATTTGATTAGAAAATGAACACAGTTTAGACACATTTTACCGTTATAGTGTATTACAGATAGTTGATGAACTCACTATCTCCCCCCTCATAAGAAACGGAAAGCCCCGGTGAAAGCCGGGGTTTTCTGTTTCTTAAAATATTTTTTAGTATGCTGCGACCATCGACGATAAAACCGTACTTAATAGTAAAAGGCCTTTGAAATTCAAATGAGGAGGTGAGCGCATGGATGATGTAATGATTATCGAACTGTATTTTGCACGCAACGAGCAGGCGATCCATGAAACGGATATTAAATACGGGAAGCTGTGCTTTAGGGTGGCAAACAATGTTCTGGGAAATGACGAAGATTCGCAGGAATGTGTGAACGATACCTATTTGAGCGTGTGGAACACAATTCCACCGACGCGGCCTGATAATTTCGCGGCATTTATCTGTAAGATAGTCAGAAACCTATCGTTGAAGAAATTGGACTATAACCTGGCAAAGAAGCGTAATTCCAATGTGCCTGTATCATTTTCAGAATTGGAAGAAATTTTGCCGGATAACCGCATTGACTCTGATATAGAGGATGAAGAAATCGGTAAGCTGATAAGTGCCTTTCTGCGGAAAGAGAAAGCAGACTCCCGCAATGTGTTTATTCGCAAGTATTATTTCTTTGATTCTATCAGTGACATTGCAGGACGGTACTCATTTACCGAAAGCAAAGTTAAAAACATGCTGTACCACACTCGCAACAAGTTGAGAGAATATTTGAAGAAAGAAGGTATTGAAATATGAAAACACCGAGACTGGCTGTTGTTATGGGCTATATCGATGATGCTCTTGTGTCTGGAGCGGTTGAATACAGGCCTGTGCCGATTCAACGGAGATGGTTACGCTATGGGGTTGCGGCAGCTTGTGTTATGTTCGTTTGTGCCGCAGCCTTCCAGTTATCAATCAGTTTCATGGGTAGTCAAGCTACCGACCTTTATTGTGTAGGTGATTTTATTGTACTTAATAGTATCACAGATATTCCGGGTGAATATAACGGCGATTTGTTGGCTGAAAATCTTGATCTGGCATCTGCCGATTATGCATCTATCGACCTCTATTTTGATGATAACGGAACGGCGGAAAACCCTGATGATTGGTATTCGTTACTTATAGGCGCCCTCTATCCTGATTGCAGACTGACAATGTTTTGTCTCTTTAATAGTACAAAGTCCGTTGACGATTGGAAAGTACATGTTGTATTTACACCGAAGGCGACACAGACAATCGAAATAAATGGAACTGTTGTTTTGGTTGCCCGCCGTGAATTCAGTCTTGATTATGAATATGCCTACTATGCGATTTTTGAGTATGATGATGTGGTTTACGATATTCGGGTCGATTCTAATGACGCAGACCGTATTTATACCATTCTGAATAATATTTTGCTTGGTACGGTTAATTAAGAAATATGAACCCACATAATAGCGCTACCATTAGATTAAAGCTGCTGCAAGTGAGATGGTGGGAGCAACGTACGCACTGGTTCTGTATTGCGGTCATCAGATCGTCACGGGTATCAATTATATGATTTTGTGCGAGCAGCGGTTGTCGGACATGGATCAGACCAAGCATCTGGTGAAGATGATAACCCATGTTTTTATGGGAGAATGCAAAATTGTTTTTGTAGAGCAGATGATTTAGACCATGCAGTTCCAAACGGGAGAATAAAGGAAAGCGGGTGTTCAAAGCCGTGAATCATTTGGTTCACAGCGGAGAGCACCCGTTTTTATGCCTTGGCCACACTCTTTTTACAATTTTTTGGTGGTAGAATTTTCTAAAATAGAGTAAAATAGAAACATATCAATGCGGGGGTGTACGGCATGAGATTGGATGAATTGTTATCAGGTCTTAAGTACACTTGTATCAGGGGTTCCATGAACTTAGAGGTGACAGGAGTGGTCTATGACTCCAGAAAGGTGAAGGAAGGATGCCTGTTTCTCTGTATTGAAGGAGCCGACTTCGACGGGCATTCCTTTGCAGCGGAGGCGGTACAAAAGGGCGCGAAGGTTTTAGTGATATCAAAGCCGGTACAACTGCCCGAGGAAAAGCAAATCACGGTTGTACAGGTTGATAACACCCGTTACACGATGGCGTTTATATCGGCGGCTTGGTTTGGACACCCCGCGGAAAAGTTGAAGGTCATCGGTGTCACCGGTACTAAGGGCAAGACCACTACTACCTATCTGGTGAAGTCCATTCTGGAGAATGCAGGGTACAAGGTGGGTCTTGTGGGAACCATCAAGGTTATCATTGGTGATACTCAAATTCACGCGGACAACACGACCCCGGAATCCTGGCTGCTTCAAAAATACTTTGCGGAAATGGTGAAAGCAGGGCTGGATGCCGTTGTCATGGAGGTGTCCTCACAGGCTCTGATGCTTCACCGCACTCAGGGATTTGTGTTCGACTATGGCATCTTTACAAATTTGGAGCCGGATCATATCGGACCAAACGAGCACGCAAGCTTTGAGGAATACCTTGCCTGCAAGGGGCTGCTGTTCAAACAGTGCCGGGTGGGCATTGTGAATGGTGATGACAGCCATTGGCAGCAGGTAACGGATGGCCATACCTGCGAGCTGGAAACCTTTGGCCTGGGAGAGCACTGCATGCTTCGGGCGGAGGGGCTTAAGTTGGTACACAGGCCCGGAGAGCTGGGTGTCAGCTTCCATGTAGCCGGTCTGACGGAGCTGGATGTAGAGGTGCAGACACCAGGAAAGTTCAGTGTTTACAATGCTTTATCAGCCATTGCTATCTGTAGGCATTTTCAGGTGAAGAATGAAAACATACAAAGGGCATTGCTGGCGGCAAAGGTGAAAGGCCGTATCGAGATGGTGAAGGTATCGGATCGCTTTACCTTGCTCATCGACTATGCCCATAATTCCATGGCGCTAAAGAGTCTGCTTACCACGCTGCGGGAATATGAGCCCAAGAGGTTGGTGTGCCTTTTTGGCTGCGGCGGCAACCGCTCAAGGCAGCGCAGGTTCGAGATGGGGGAAGTCAGCGGAAAACTGGCAGACCTGACTATCATTACCTCGGACAATCCGCGGTTTGAGGATCCCCAGGCCATCATTGATGACATCAAGATGGGAATGGCAAAGACATCGGGAGAGTATGTGGAGATCTGTGACCGAAAAGAGGCTATCGGCTATGCTATCTCACACGGACAGGAGGGCGATATCATCGTGCTGGCAGGAAAGGGGCATGAGGATTATCAGGAGATCAGGGGTGTAAAATACCCCATGGACGAGCGGGTGCTGATTCAAGAACTTTTAGAAGAAGGTATAGAGCATATATAGATTAGTGTTTAGCTGCCGCCAAAGCCGCGAAAAGCGTACGTCACAACTTTGCGGATGGCACGGGCTGGACAAAGAAGGAGGAGCGCAGTGAAGGAGCTGTACGCAGACGTAATCGTGGATATCTCCCACGAAAAACTGGATAAACCCTTTCAGTACCGGGTGCCGGAGCGGCTGCGGGGGAAGCTGGAGACGGGAATGTGTGTCACGGTTCCCTTTGGAAACGGCAACAAGCCACTACAAGGATATGTGATAGGCTTGGGGGAGGAATGCAAATTCGATCCTGCCAGGACAAAGGACATTTTGGAACTGACGGAAAAGTCTGTTGATGTGGAAAACAGGATGATTGCTCTGGCTGCCTGGATCCGAAAGAATTACGGCTCCACCATGATACAGGCATTAAAGACGGTACTGCCCGCAAAACAGACCGTAAAACAATTGGAACACCGAACCCTGGAACGGATCATGAACCGGGAGGAAATCATCTCTCTTCTGGGGGAGAGTCGGAGAAAAAAGCAGGTGGCAAAGGAGCGGCTTTTACAGGAGCTGGTTGCTCAGGAGAGCATTCCCTATGAATGGGTGACCGGCAAGCTGGGTGTATCCTCCCAGACGGTGAAAAGTCTGGAGCGTGCCGGGGCTGTCCGGGTGGTGAGCCATGAGAGCTTCCGTAACCCTGTGAAGCTCACCGAAAAATCCGAACAGAGAAAGGAATTGAGTGCAGCCCAACGGGCTGTGGCGGATGCGGTGATCGCGGATTTGGATGCAGGGCAACCCGGTGTCTATCTGCTCCATGGCATCACAGGAAGCGGCAAGACGGAGGTTTATCTGGAACTGATTGAAAACGTAGTAAAGCGCGGCAGGCAGGCGGTTGTCTTGATTCCGGAGATTGCCCTGACCTATCAGACCCTGCTTCGGTTTTACCGTCGCTTTGGCGATCGGGTCAGTGTCATGAATTCCACCTTGTCGCCCGGGGAAAAATATGACCAGTGTAAACGGGCCAGACAGGGGGAAATCGATGTGATCATCGGTCCCCGGTCTGCGCTGTTCACGCCCTTTCCCGATATCGGCATCATAGTTATGGATGAGGAGCATGAGGGCAGCTATAAGAGCGAGTCTTCCCCAAAGTACCACGCCCGGGAGACAGCCCTGGAGGTGGCAAGGCTCCACGGGGCGGCAGTGGTGCTGGGATCCGCAACGCCTTCTCTGGAGGCCTATTACCGAGCACGGCAGGGGGAGTATCGGCTATTTACTTTAAAGGAGCGTCTGACCGGCGGACAGTTGCCGGCAGTCCATACAGTGGATCTGCGGAAGGAGCTGAAGGAGGGCAACCGCTCCATTTTCAGCAGAAGGCTTCAGGAGCTTCTGGCAGACAGGCTTTCAAAGGGGGAGCAGAGTATCCTGTTTTTGAACCGCCGTGGATATGCGGGATTTGTTTCCTGCCGGGCCTGCGGCCATGTGATGAAATGCCCCCACTGTGATGTGTCCTTGTCGGAGCACAGGGGAGCAGGGCTTAAGTGTCATTACTGTGGGTACAGTGAACCGAAGCCAACCCTATGCCCGGAGTGTGGTTCCAAGTATATCAGCGGTTTTCGCGCGGGAACCCAGCAGATTGAGGAGAAGCTGGGGGAGCTGTTTCCCGGGGTGCGCTGCCTTCGCATGGACGGTGACACCACAAAGACAAAGGAGAGTTATCAGCAGATTTTATCGGCATTTGCCAATCAGGAGGCCGATGTGCTCATCGGTACGCAGATGATCGTCAAAGGCCACGATTTCCCCAAGGTGACCCTGGTGGGGGTGCTTGCGGCGGATCTGTCCTTAAGTGCGGGAGACTATCGGGCGGGAGAGCGTACCTTTCAACTTCTGACTCAGGCGGTGGGGCGTGCCGGAAGGGGAGTCCTGCCCGGCGAGGCTGTGATTCAGACCTATCAGCCGGACCACTATGCGGTGGTTCATGCCGCGGCTCAGGATTATGAGAGCTTTTACGAGGAAGAGATTCTCTACAGGGAGCTTATGGGGTATCCGCCCGCCGCTCACATGCTTGCGGTGCAGGTATTCGCAAGGACGGAGGAAGGCGGAAAGAAGATGGCGGAACGGCTTGCAGAGGCGGTAAAAAGCAGTTTTGACTGCCAGCTCATGGGGCCTGCCCCTGCCTCGATAGAAAAGATTAATGATATTTTTAGATTTGTTTTCTATGTGAAATGCTCAGAATATGATAAACTAATACAGATAAAGGATTTGGCTGAAGGGAAAATACAGGAATGGCAGCGGCCGGAGACGGTGCAGTTCGATTTCGACCCTATGAATGTCATGTAGTCTACAGTTCAAACGTCCGCCAACGGATATTTTTATCAAAAGGCTGCGCAGCAGCGGAAAAGAGGAAAAATGGCAATCAGGAACATACGCGAAATTGGCGAGGAAGTGCTCACCAAAAAATGTAAAGAAGTAACGGAGATGACGCCCCGTATTAAAGAATTGATCGAAGATATGTTGGAGACAATGTATGAGGCAAACGGTGTTGGTCTGGCAGCACCTCAGGTGGGTGTGCTGAAGCGGGTGGTAGTTATTGATACCACCGGTGAAGATCCTCATATCTTTATCAATCCCAGAATCGTGGAGTCCAGCGGTGAGCAGACCGGACAGGAAGGGTGCTTGAGCGTGCCCGGAAAATCTGGTCAGGTTACACGCCCAAACTATGTGAAGGTGGCTGCTCTTGACGTGAACATGAAGGAATTTGAGCTGGAGGGAACGGAGCTTTTGGCGCGGGCAATCTGTCATGAGGTGGATCATCTGGAAGGCCGGCTTTACGTGGATAAGGTAGAAGGTCCGCTTCAGGATGTAAAAAGTGAGGATGAGATTGAGTAGTGAGCGTGACAGATGGAAATTAAGGCAGGCAATTTGGAGAAATCTGAGTGATGCAGTATACTAGGAAACAGAAAGGCGTAATTTCTTATGAAAATAATTTTTATGGGAACGCCGGATTTTGCGGCAGGTGCTCTGGAGGCACTGGTTCGCGCCGGACATGATATCCTGCTTACGGTGACTCAGCCGGATAAGCCCAAGGGGCGGAGCAGTGAACTGATTCCGTCACCGGTAAAGTTATGTGCTCTGGAGCACGGAATACCTGTCTTTCAACCCCGTCGGATCAAAGCGCCCGAGGCGGTGGAAGAACTGAGGCAGTACGAGGCGGATATCTATATTGTGGCAGCCTTTGGCCAGATTCTATCCCAGGAGGTTCTGGATATTCCGCATTATGGCTGCCTGAATATTCACGCATCCCTGCTTCCCAAATACAGGGGTGCTTCCCCGATCCAGCATGTGATCATTGATGGGGAGGAAAAGACGGGAGTCACCATTATGCAGATGGATGCCGGGATCGACACCGGAGACATGCTTTATAAAAAGGAGATTTCCATTCAGAACACGGACAACTATGAGACGCTTCACGACAAGCTGACTGTTCTGGGAGGTCAGACCATTGTGGAGGCTCTGACCCTGTTGGAACAGGGGAAACTGACACCGGAGAAACAACGGGAGGATCAAAGCAGTTATGCCCCCCTGATCGACAAGACCATGGGGAAGATTGATTTTTCGCAGCCAGCGGCGGTTATAGACCGAAAAATCCGGGGAATGACGCCCTGGCCCAGCGCTTTTACCAGCTATCGCGGGAAACAACTGAAAATTTGGCGGGCCGAGCCGGGCGGAATTGCTGCTCCCGACGGAAGTACAAGTTCGGTCAGAAGTTCTGATTCGGACAGTTCCTGTGTTCCAGGAGAGATTCTGAGACTGGATAGAGATTCCGTGTCGGTTGTTACCGGAGAAGGTGTCCTTCGTATCTTCGAGCTTCAGTTGGAAGGGAAAAAAAGGATGACAGCCCATGATTTCCTGTTGGGGGTAAAAATGCAGCCGGGAGAGATACTTGGAAATTAGTGAAGAAAATAAAAATAAAAACAAAGGAGTGAAATGATATGCCTTATTTTAGTTATTATTATTGGGATCCCACATATTTTCTGGTGTTGATTGGCCTTGTGATCAGCCTGTTGGCAAGCGCCATGGTAAGCAGCGCTATGAACCGGTACAGTAAGATCAGGAACAGCACAGGTCTCACCGGAGGGGAGGCTGCCCGTCGGATTTTGAACAACGAAGGATTGTACAGCGTACAGGTGGAGTGCCTGCAGCAGGACAGCGGTGACCACTATGATCCTAAGACACAGACAGTGAGACTTTCTTACAGCAATTACCATAATGCCTCTGTGACAGCGGTGAGTGTAGCTGCTCATGAGTGCGGCCATGCTATTCAGCATGATAAGGAGTATGCTTTCCTGAATTTCAGGACGGCATTGGTACCGGTAGTGAACATTGGCAGCAGACTTGGAGTGCCTTTGATTATTCTGGGTGTGATCCTGAGTTGGAACTACACCCTGATCCAGATTGGCATCTGGGCCTTTGCCCTGTCTTTATTGTTTCAATTGGTGACCCTTCCGGTGGAGTTCAATGCTTCTGCCAGAGCGGTGACAAAGATTGAGCAGTACGGACTTCTGAGTTCAATGGAAGTCTCCGGCAGCAAAAAGGTGCTGAGGGCAGCAGCAATGACTTATGTTGCGGCGGCAGCAGCATCCGCGTTACAGCTGCTGCGTTTGTTCCTGCTCTTTGGCGGCGGGCGCAGAAGAGGGGACTGACGGAATTGTCAAATATAGACAATGGCAGCCGTATTATGGCATGCAAGAGGTAGGATCATGTCTGAAAATATCAGAGAAATTGCTCTGGACACCATGCTGACCCTGGAGCAGCGGAAGGAGTATTCTAACCACCTGATCCGGACAGTGCTGGACAAGTATGACTATCTTTCCGGGAGAGACAAGGCATTTATAAAGCGTCTGACGGAGGGTACTTTGGAGAGACGGCTGGAGCTGGATTATTACCTGAACCGTGTATCCTCCGTGCCTGTGGGAAAGATGAAGCCTCTCATCAGGGAACTGCTGCGCATCAGTCTCTATCAGATGCTTTATATGGACACTGTACCGGACAGCGCTATCTGTAATGAGGCCTGCAAGATTGCGGAAAAGAGGGGATTTGGCGGGCTCAGGGGATTTGTGAACGGGGTTCTGCGAAATCTGGCCAGGCAAAAGGAAAGTCTTCCCCTGCCTGACAGAGAAAAGGAACCTATGCGTTATCTCTCCGTGAAATATTCCATGCCGGATTGGATCGTTGACACCTGGGTGGACGAATATGGGATAGAGATTGCGGAAACAATTCTTGATGGCCTGATGCAGGTGCATCCGGTTTCCCTGCGGTTTCGGACGGATCTTACTGATGAAAAGCGTGAGGAGATCTGTAATGAGATCAGGGAACAGGGCGCTGTGCTGTATCAGAGCGGTCTTTTGTCATATGTATACAGTCTTGAGGGAGCATACGGGGTCAGTGGGCTGCCAGGGTTTGAGCAGGGAATGTGCACCGTGCAGGATGTGAGCTCTGCGCTGGCAGTAGAAGCGGCAGGTATTGAGGCAAAGGACTTTGTGGTTGATGTCTGCGCCGCTCCCGGCGGAAAGAGCTTGCTGGCTTCCGAAAAAGGGAAAAGGGTTCTATCCCGGGACAGGACAGAGGATAAGGCGGAGCTAATCCGCCAGTCCGTCAGGCGGATGAAGGCGGAGAACATACAGGTACAAGTCTTTGACGGGAGAGTGACAGATGAGAGCCTTCTGGGTCAGGCTGACGTATTGCTGCTGGATGTGCCTTGCTCAGGTCTGGGCGTCATCGGCAAGAAACGGGATATCAAGTATAAAGCCAGCCGGGAGAGCCTGCGGGAGATGGAAAACCTTCAGCGGGAGATTGTTGACGCTTGCTGGCAGTATGTGAAACCGGGCGGTACTCTGCTGTACAGCACCTGTACCATTAATGTCAGAGAGAATGAAGCCATGGTAAAATACATCTCTGAGACTCTTCCCTTTGAGCCGGTTCCGCTGGATCAGCTGATGCCTCAGGCATTAATTGATTTCAGAAAACAGTTTCAGGACCTTCGCGGAAAGAACGGAAAGCCCTGTTGGGTGGAGTTGGATGAGCGCCAGCGTCAGGCCTGTATTCAGCTGTTACCCGGATATACGGAGGGGGATGGATTTTTCATCGCCCGCTTCAAGCGTGAGAAGAATTTCTAAGTCAGTAAAGCACACCGGCTAAGAAATTCTACGGCATCAGAGATGCCTTTCTCACGCAGAATGAGATGACGTTGAGGTAAGGGAAAGATGCAGGGAGAGGGAAAGAAAGATATCAAGTCCATGACACTGCCGCAGCTGGAAGAAGAGCTCACGGCGGCGGGTGAGAAGGCCTTCCGGGCTAAACAGCTATATCAGTGGATGCATGTAAAGCTGGCAAGAGGTTTTGGGGAGATGACGAATCTCTCCAAAGAACTCAGAGAAAAGTGCGGGGAGATATATTCTTACACTTGTCTGGAGCCGATACAGATTCAGGAATCTGCAATTGACGGTACCAAAAAATATTTATTCCGTTTAAGTGACGGAAATCTGGTGGAGAGCGTATTAATGAAGTATCACCACGGCAACAGTGTCTGCATCTCATCCCAGGTGGGCTGTCGGATGGGCTGTCGGTTCTGTGCTTCCACACTGGACGGTCTGGAGAGAAATCTTCTGCCCTCGGAGATGCTGGATCAGATTTACGCTATCCAACTGGATACGGGAGAAAGAGTATCCAATGTGGTTGTCATGGGAACGGGAGAACCCCTGGACAATTACGACAATCTGCTGGTATTCTTGAAAATGCTCACTGATGAGAACGGCCTGCACATCAGCCAGCGGAATGTGACAGTGTCTACTTGTGGCCTGGTGCCACAGATAGAACGGCTGGCGGAGGAGAAACTCCAGATTACTCTGGCGCTGTCTCTTCATGCAACCACCGATGAGAAGCGGCGACATCTGATGCCCATTGCCGACAGGTACTCTATCCGGGAACTGATGGAGGCATGCAGGTACTATTTTGAGCGAACCGGAAGACGCATCACATTTGAGTACAGCCTTGTGGGCGGTATAAACGACACGGATCGGGATGCAGAGGAGTTGTCTGCGCTGGCGAAGCCCCTGGGCTGTCATGTGAATCTGATTCCAGTGAACCCCATAAAAGAGCGGAATTTTGTACAGTCTGAGGGTGTGAGAATACGCACTTTTCAAAATTTGCTTGAAAAATATGGAAATAATGTTACTATAAGAAGGGAAATGGGCAGGGATATAGACGGCGCATGCGGGCAGCTGAGACGCAGGACCATGCAGGCTATTGGAACCGGAAGTACCCTGTAAGACTGTGGAGGAAGTGAGACGTGTTAAAGACGTTTTCCATAACCGATATAGGCAAAAAAAGAAAACTGAATCAGGACTTTGTATACACCTCGGAGCAGCCTGTGGGCAGTCTGCCCAACCTTTTTATTGTGGCGGATGGCATGGGCGGACACAATGCAGGGGATTATGCCTCTAAGGTAACTGTGGAGACTATTGTTGAGAAAATCACAGTTTCTACAGAGACGGAGCGTACCCACATTCTGGAGGAAGCCATTGTCGCGGCAAACACGCTGATTCGGACCAAAGCAAGGGAATCCGCCGATCTGGAAGGCATGGGAACCACTGTGGTGGTTGCTACATGCGAGGGTAACAGGCTATGTGTGGCTAATGTGGGTGATAGCCGGCTGTATGTGGCTAACCGAAAGGCGATCCGTCAGATCACTAAGGATCATTCCTGGGTTGCCGAGATGGTACGCAGAGGCGGTCTGGGAAAAGAAGAGGCAAGGAATCACCCTGACAGGAACATTATCACCAGAGCGATAGGTGCGGACGACACAGTAAAGGTGGACTTCTTTACGGTACAGCTCAAGGAAGGTGATTTGATCCTCATGTGTACGGACGGTCTGACCAATATGCTGGAAGACGAGGAAATCCGGATGATACTGGATGGCGCCCGTGATATGGTGGAGAAGGCAGAGGAGCTGGTGGCAGCCGCCAACGAGAGAGGCGGTCGTGACAATATCAGTGTGATATTAATAGATCCTCTGGCGTAACGTAGATTGGAGAGTAGGTATGATTAAGATCGGAATGATGATAGGCGACCGGTACGAGGTCCTGGAAAAGATAGGCACCGGCGGTATGTCTGATGTATATAAAGCAAAAGATCACAAGCTGAACCGTTTTGTGGCAATGAAGGTTCTGAAACAGGAATTCAGTGAGAATGAAAACTTTGTTTCGAAATTCCGAGTTGAAGCACAGGCGGCAGCAGGCCTGATGCATTCCAATATTGTAAATGTGTACGATGTGGGAGAGGAAAACGGGATCTACTATATCGTCATGGAACTGGTGGAGGGAATTACTCTCAAAAAGTATATTGAAAAGAAGGCCAGGCTGTCTTACAAGGAGGCAGTCAGCATTGCCATACAGGTGAGTATGGGAATCGAGGCAGCCCATAATAATCATATCATCCATCGGGATATTAAACCGCAAAATATTATTATATCCAAGGATGGCAAAGTCAAGGTGACAGATTTTGGCATCGCCAAGGCCGCTACCAGCAACACCATCACTTCGAATGTGATGGGCTCCGTCCACTATACATCGCCGGAGCAGGCACGCGGCGGATACAGCGACGAAAAGAGCGATATCTACTCCCTGGGTATCACCATGTTCGAGATGCTCACCGGCAGAGTTCCCTTCAACGGGGAGACCACGGTGGCTATTGCAATCAAGCACATCCAGGAGGAGATGCCTTCCCCTGCGGAATTTGTGGCGGAAATTCCGGGAAGTGTGGAGAGCATCGTGTTAAAGTGCTGTCAAAAATCACCTGACAGACGGTATCAGAGTATACAGGAGCTTATCGCGGACTTAAAGCAGTCGTTAATGAATCCTGATGAAAATTTTGTGGTACAGAATGATCCGGATATGGAGGGCGGCACTCGCATGATCTCCGATGGGGATATGGCACAGATCAAGCGTCGGGCTGCTTATCAGGAGTACGAGGAACCGGATACCATGCGGCTGCGCTCCGAATCAGAAGATTATTATGAGAATCCTGAGGATATGGACGACGGGGATGAGTATGACTACAATCCCAAGATGGAACGTGTGACTACACTGTTGGCAGTATTTGGAGGTATTGCCGTTTGTGTAATTGTGATCTTCCTGGCTGTCAGGGTGTTTGGCAATATGAACAGGGACAGGGATGACAATAAGGGAAATCAATTTGTTACAGATGATTCAGACGCAAGCGGTTCAGGCGAGTCGGAGGGCGAGTATATACCCATGCCTGATATAGTTGGCAGAACGATGGAGGAAGCCTTGAATATCCTGCTGGGAGCAGATCTGTCACCCCAGCGGAAATACGAGGAATCAGATACGGAGCCGATCGGAGTGGTCATGCGGGCCGTGGATGAGAATGGGGCTGAAGTGAATGCAGGGGATATGATTTTAAAAGGCGCAACGATAACTATTACGGCCAGCGCCGGACCCAGCGGTATTGAGATTCCCCCAGTGGTGGATCTACCTTTTGAAGTTGCCCAGGAGAGACTTCAGGATCTTGGCTTTACTGTAATTAAGGTAGAAGGATATTCAGAAGATGTGGCGGAGGGACGTGTAGTGTCCCAGGTACCTGAAGCCTCGACCAAGGCGCCGGCGGGAGCTAATATCACACTTACCGTCAGCTTAGGAAAGCAGACCAACATGGTGCAGGTTCCTAATCTTATGGGGATGAGCGAAGCTGCCGGCAGACAGGCTTTGAGTGAACATGGATTGAATGTGGGCGATGTTCGGTATGAATACTCGCAGCATGAGGCGGGACTGATCTTTTATCAGAGCTTTTCCGCAAGAACTTATGTGGAGGCGGGAACGGCAGTGGATATCCGGATTAGCCAGGGACCCGAACCCACCAATACGCCAAAGCCGGCGACTTATCGGTGCAATGTGAGCATTGATGCGCCCACAAAGGATGAGGATCCCGAATATGTGCCAGGAACCCCGGTTGAGGTGAAGGTAGTGACAGACGATGGAAAAGTGCTGCAAGAGTTTACCGAGACTTCCTTCCCCAAGACAGTGAACTACTATAACCTGACTGCTTCTGGTGGCACGATTACCCTGACCTATACAGTGGAAGTAGAGAGTACCGTGTCGGGAAGTGAACAGGGGAAGACTACGGAAACCAGAACCATCACCAGAAAAGTGGATTTTGAAAAAGAGTAGAGAATGCAGGGAAAGATAATTAAAGGGATAGGGGGCTTCTATTATGTCCATACCGCAGGCGAGAGCGGGAAGAGCCCCCAGATATATGAGTGCAGGGCGAAGGGAATTTTTCGGAAGGATAACAGAAAGCCGCTGGTGGGCGACGATGTAGAGATGGACGTGCTGGACGGGGAGCAGTACCTGGGGAATATCAGGGAGCTGCTGCCGAGGCACAGCGAATTGATCCGACCGGCAGTGGCCAATGTGGATCAGGCGCTTGTGATATTTTCCATTGTGAGTCCCAAGCCCAGCTTTAATCTGCTGGACCGTTTTCTGATTATGATGGGTCAGCAAAATATTCCCTGTATCATCTGCTTTAACAAGCAGGATATGGACAGTGAGGGCGCGGGAACTGGATATCGGGAGATATACAGCGGCTGCGGTTATGAGACGCTGACAGTCAGCGCCAGAGATGGCTCCGGCATTGAGCAGCTTAAAAAGCTTCTGGCAGGAAAGACTACTACGGTTGCAGGCCCCAGCGGCGTTGGTAAATCCTCCATTGTGAATTGCCTACAGTCGGGAATTCACATGGAGACAGGTCAGATCAGTGAGAAGATCCAACGGGGTAAGCATACCACCCGTCATACGGAGCTGATTGCCGCCTGGGAGGGTACCTACATCCTTGACACACCGGGGTTCAGTTCGCTGGGACTTTTCGTTCTGGAGAAGGAGCAGTTGGCGGGCTATTATCCGGAGTTTGCAGCTCATGAGAAGTTCTGCCAATTCGGAGGCTGTTCCCACATAGCGGAACCCGTCTGCGGTGTCCGGGATGCTGTGGCGGAGCAGGCTATCAGCAGGCTTAGATATGACAATTACTGTCTCTTGTATGAGGAATTAAAGAACAAAAGGAGATTTTAGTTTCTCTTATGTACCAATGCAAAAACTGTAATGGAAAAATAACTTATCTCATTGAGGAGAAGTTGCTTGCTTGCGAGAGCTGCGATACTCGTTTTAACATATCTGATTATACCGATGAGGCCATGATGGCGGAGAATTCCTATGAGATCAACACCTATGTCTGTCCACAGTGTAACGGGGAAATTGTCAGTGCCGATGAACAGGCGGTAGGATTCTGCCCTTACTGCGGAACTCAGGTTGGTTTGGAAAAACATCTTGTTAACGCAAAAAAACCGAAATACATTCTTCCATTTTCCAAGACAAAATCCAATTGCAGGGAAGCCTATGCAAAGGCAATTGAAAAAGTTCCTTTTTTACCGCAGGAAATGAAGGAACCGGGTGCACTGGAGCATTTTATCGGTGTTTATATGCCCTTTTGGCTGTACAATGTACAGGTAGGCAGTCATTTCTCTGGAAAGGGACATACATCGAAAAAAATCATGGAGGGGAAAAAGGAGTACCTCATCACCGATTACTATACGAAAGAATACGATTATGAGGGGGATTTTCGCCGGTATCCCAAGGATGCTTCCATGTGCTTTGATGATAATCTGTCCGAAAACATTTTGCCCTATTCTGACGGTTCCGATGCTCTGGAGACTTTTCACCCTGCGTATTTGTGCGGATTTTATGGAGATTTAGCTACAGTGCCGCAGGAAACTTATCAGGAAACGGTATTGAATGAAATTTTGGAACATCATCATAAAACCGGTGCCTGGGATGATCTCGACAACCTGAATGATAAGCAACGCCTCAAAATACTGGAGAAAAGTAAGGAAACTGCCAGAATGGATGCAGAACTTGGCATGTTTCCTGTATGGTTTATGACCTATCGTAAGAAAAACCGCGTCTCCTATGGAATTGTCAACGGTGAGACCGGTTCCATGGCAATGGATTTTCCGGTGGATATAATGACATTTTTAAAAAGTACTCTTTTTCTGGCAGTACCGCTTTTTCTGGCCTGTGTTTTATGGCTGCCAGCCTTTTCCATCAAGGTGCTAAACGCTGTCGCATGGTACCTTTCCATTTTGTCCATGATTGTGGCAAGTGCCATGCAGCGGAAACGTTATGTGAGAAATCAGAATATACGGACAAAAAGATCCATCATTGAAACCGGTATCAATCTTTCCTCTTTTCGGAAGATAATAGGCAGTGGCATCGTCATAGCACTCTCTATTGTGTTGCTTTCTGTTGCTCTGTTTATTTTTGGGGGATTTGAGGCGTTTATCACTGTGGCAGCATTTTTAATCTTGAATATCCGTCTAATTGTGGCGTTGCTGTTGCTGCTTTTTGTGCTGATGCGATTTTCAATGCGCGCTAATATGGCGGTACTGGTATCCTGTTTTTCCGTCATGCTGACCGGTTTGATCGCCAGTCTGGATCCGCCGCAGGATATCTATTACTACGGTGCAGTGCTGTTCGCTGGCTTATCTATTACCGCTACGCTGCTGTTAATGACAAAGATACAAAAGGATTTTGCAGAGCGCAGGCTTCCTTTTTTTGAACGCAGTGAATTAAAATACAATGAGTAAACAAAAAAATAAGAAAAAGATAAATATAGATAACAAGAAATGGATATGGATTGCTGCTGTAGGAATCATGTTGCTGATTCTGTCAGGTAAATTCATTTTGTCTCAGGTGGTACCCCTTGTTACTTCGGACAAAATGTATGAAGTGTATATCGATGACCGTTTGGAACTTATGACCGAGGAAGAACGGGAATCCCTGAAAATACAGCTTAGCGAACTCATCGGTTACGGTAACATGGTATTTCTTGACACCGGCTATCACAATTATTCCAATGCACAAAAATATGCAGAAGCACGCTACAGGGACTTGTGCGGTATGGAGCCGGGGGTGGTTTTTCTAATTGATATGGATAACCGTGAAATCTGGCTGGCTGCGACCGGATTCCCTAAGAACAAACTGACCAGCGCAATCTGCTATGAAATTACGGATAAAACCTACCTTTATGCTACCAAAAGGGATTACTATGCATGTGCCAATGCCACCTTTACGGAAGTGCAAAACATCCTCGAAGGCGGCTATCTGCTTCCCATCATGCGTATTTTGATTTCCCTGTTTTTGTCCCTCATTGCTGCACTGATCATTAATTTGATCCGGTTGGTCTTCTCAAGAACCATCCAATCAAAACAGATAAATTCACCGACACTATATGGAACATTCAGAAAAAAACGAAGTCATAAAGAGGTTTATAAAACTGCAAAGAAACGATACCATCAGGATTCTTCCGGCGGTGGCGGTGGATCCTCCGGCGGAGGTGGCAGTTCCTCTAGTGGCGGCGGCTTCTCTGGTGGCGGACATAGTTTCTGATTCGCCGCCTTTCCCGAGAACTATGATGGTATGGAGGAATGACTTATGGATCCAATGGATTTGATACGGGATAAGTTTTCACAGGACTGTACGATTGAAACAGTCCT
>JAFLRO010000043.1 GCA_022511425.1 Acetatifactor sp. | reverse complement strand
CCATAAATGTATATAATATGAGCAATGGCAGATAATCATATAGACTATCTGCCATTAAAAATAATCTGTAATAAAAAATTCTTACTCGAACTCAATCGTCCCCGGCGGCTTAGACGTACAGTCATAAACCACCCGATTCACATGCCCAACCTCATTAATAATCCGGCTCGTCACCTTCTTCAGCACATCCCACGGCAGCTCCGCTGCCTCCGCAGTCATAAAATCCACCGTATTCACAGCCCTAAGTGCCACAGCATAATCGTAAGTCCTCTCATCCCCCATGACACCCACCGACCGCATATTCGTCAGTGCGGCAAAATACTGGTTGATACCTCGATCCAACCCGGCCTTTGCGATCTCTTCCCTATAAATCGCATCAGCATCCTGCACGATCCTTACCTTCTCCGCCGTCACTTCTCCGATGATCCTGATTCCCAATCCAGGACCCGGGAATGGCTGACGGAACACCAAATGCTCCGGAATGCCCAGCTCCAGTCCGACCTTTCTTACCTCATCCTTGAACAGATTTCGCAGTGGCTCAATAATCTCCTTGAAATCCACATAATCCGGTAGACCGCCCACATTGTGATGCGACTTGATCACCGCAGACTCACCGCCCAGGCCACTCTCCACCACATCAGGATAAATTGTTCCCTGCACCAGAAAATCCACCGCGCCAATCTTCTTGGCTTCCTCCTCGAATACCCGGATAAACTCTTCGCCGATGATCTTCCTCTTCTGCTCTGGCTCCGTCACGCCGGCTAGCTTGTCATAAAACCGTTGCTGCGCATTCACCCGGATAAAATTCAGTTGATAGTTTCCCTGAGGTCCAAACACAGCCTCCACCTCGTCACCCTCATTTTTCCGTAACAGACCGTGATCCACGAATACGCAGGTCAGCTGCTCGCCTACAGCCTTGGACAGCATTACTGCTGCCACAGAGGAATCCACGCCGCCGGACAAGGCGCAGAGCACTTTGCCGTTGCCCACTTTTTCCCGGATAGCTGCCACATTCTCCTCCACAAAGGAATCCATTCGCCAATCGCCTCCGCATCCACAGATGCCTCGCACGAAATTATACAATATTTTGGAACCCTCTACTGTATGGAGCACCTCGGGATGGAACTGAATTGCATACAAGCCCTTCTCAACACATTCTGCTGCTGCCACAGGGCAATTATCGGTTTTTGCTACCACCCGGAAGCCAGGGGCCATCACTGCAATATAGTCATTATGGCTCATCCAGCAGATGGTATGAGGCGCCACATCTGTAAAAAGCGCGGAAGAGTTGTCCACATCCACTTCAATCTTGCCATATTCCCGAACCTCCGCCCGGGCTACTTTGCCGCCCAGCACAAAACTCATCAGCTGCGCACCATAACACAGACCCAACACAGGGATTCCCAGTCCAAACAGCTCAGGGGAGCAGGTTGCCGCACCCTCCTCATAGCAGCTGTTGGGGCCGCCGGTGAGAATGATACCCTTGGGATTCATGGCCTTGATTTTTTCAAGCTCTGTCTTGTAGGAATAAATCTCGCAGTACACATTGCACTCTCTGACGCGCCTTGCAACCAGCTGGTTGTACTGGCCGCCAAAATCGATGACAACTACCAGTTCCTTGTCCATAATTTCCTCTCGTTCTGCCGTGTAAAGGCGGTAAAATCAGGTAAAGGTTACTTCACTGATTCCTATTATAAAGTAGCCCCATTCTTAAGTCAAAGCCTTTTTCATCAACGTAAAAATCACACTTTGCATGCGAGACAAAATTGCATTGGACTGTCCTAAACGACAGAACTGTTCCAAGTGACAGTCATGTGGAATGCATTGTTACTTTTCAACTCTGTCTCATTCAGACCAGCACTGTCAATATCCTTCCATCAAAACCTCCCATCCATCTTGCCGGCGCTCCGAAAACATGATACATTAATTGACAAGGAGCGAATGCCTATGACAACCCAAGACTTGAAACAAATCCAACTCTTCCGTCAGCACCTGACCGCCCCTGCAGGCAAACTCACCGTAGCCCGCGATCTCTGTGGAATCCAGTGCCAGTTCATAACCAATGCTCTCCATTCCCTCCAGATCCGATGCAACGAGAATGTGACCATGGAGAATCTGGGCCAGGGCTTGGTGAAAAACTGGACCATCCGCGGTACAGTGCATATTTTTGACCGGGAGGATCTTCCCCTGTTCAAATACGACAATGGCGATCATATGTATCGTCAGCATGTCTGGCAGGGCAAAACATATGGAAACCGAAATCGGCTGACCCCGGACCGTGAGGATTATTTTGCAAAATATATTGTGAATTGCGTAGAGAAGGGAATTCAGGACCGTGAAGAATTAAAGACTGCCTGTCGCGATGCAGGAATGACTTCAACGGAGGAATCTTTTATCTTTGACGGCTGGGGAGGACTTCTGCGCCCTCTCTGCGAGCGTGGCTTCCTGAACTACAAGGTACAGCAGCAAAAGGCCTTTGAGATTGGGCCGGAGTTTACTCCCATGGAGAAAGAGATGGCACTGCTTTCGCAGATGGAACGGTATCTCCACCACATAGCTCCGGCCACTGTCCGCGATATGGCATACTTTTTCGGCTACTCACAGAGCGAAGTAAAGAAGCTTCTGGCTCAACTGCAGGTCCAGACTTTTTCTCTGAACAACACAGACTATTATTATCTGGGCGAACTTAAATGCGATTATCCGGATATCCCTGACTGTATTCTTCTTGCTGGCTTTGACCAGCTGATGCTGGGCTATCAGAAGAAGGATAGTATTTACTTAAAACCCGAACACTTGCGTGGGATTTTCAACTTGACCGGTATTGTCATGCCTGCCTTGTTGTTAGGTGGTGAAGTAGCAGGCAGATGGAAACGAAAGGGCAAAAAATTAGAAATTACCTGCTTTCAGAAGATATCCAACAAGGAGAAGAAGCAGGTTGTTGATGCAGCCGAAAAAGTGTGGATGAAGGAGATATCTGCCATAGAGTACAATTAATTACAATTCCCCCGAACGCTGAAAGGAAAACATAAAATGGAACACATAACAGTCCGATACGCAGAAGAAAACGACTACCCTCACATAGAGAAAATCATGCAGCAGATACAGGACATGCACGTCACCTGGCGGCCGGACATTTATAAGCGGGGAGATATTGTTCTCCCCTATGAAGTATTCAAAGAAGCAATCTATGACAAAAGTTTTCTGGTGGCAGAAATAAACAGTCAGATTGTAGGCCTTCTGTTCTTTATGATCCGTCATATTGAAAATAACGTCCAGGTTACAAGAGACATTTTATTCATTGACTCCATGGCGGTGGCAGCGGGTTATCGAGGTCAGGGTGTGGGCCGCAGCCTCTTTGCGTTTGTCAAAGATATTAAGAAGCAGCGCAACCTTGATGGAATCGAATTACAGGTGAATGCAAAAAACCTTGATGCCAGAGCCATGTATGAAAGGTATGGCTTTACCGAGAAATCCGTCAATATGGAATTGCTATGAATCCCTTGCAAATTTTCACCGCCAGCATTATACTAATCTCAACATCGGTTCCGGGAGGAGTGCGGTAACGTATTGCCAGTGTCTAGGTTCAACCACATGATAATCCCGTAGAACACTTGGCAGCCGATGTTTTTGACTTACGACAACTTAGCTGCCCATATAATCCCGAAAATCGGAAGCATTGGGCAGCCGTTTTTTATACACTATTTTCCCGCATTCTCCACAAAATCCGACAGCGGCCTAAAGGTATACCCCATCTCCTCCCACTTTGTCAGCAGTTCATCCAATATCTCCCCATTTGTCTGAGAAGTATTGTGAAGCAGCACGATAGCCCCGGGATGAATCCGCTTGGTCAACTTATCAAAAGCTTCCTCGTGACTGGGCTGATCATCCTGGTTCCAGTCCACATAGGCGAGGCTCCAGAAAAAGGTACTGTACCCCAGATCCTTGGCCATTTGCAGGTTTGATTGGCTGTACTTTCCCTGGGGCGGCCTGTAATACATAGTCATATCCTGTCCAGTGAGTTCCTTATACTTTGTTGCTACAGCGTCCATCTCCTTCTGAAAAGCGGCCCGTTCGGAAATCTTAGACATGTCGGGGTGATGATATGTATGATTGCCCACGGTGTGCCCCTCCTCCACCATGCGTGTCACAAGCTCCGGAGCCGACTCCAGAAAATGTCCTACCACAAAGAAAGTTGCCGTCGCATTGTGGGACTTCAGGGCATCCAGGATGGGCTCCGTGTTACCGTTCTCATAGCCGCAGTCAAAGGTCAGATAAATCACCTTCTCATCCCCCTCTGCCATAAAATAGGCATTATACTCCGCCAGCTCCGCCACCGTAGCATTGCCTGTAGGCTTTTGCCCTTCTTTGCCAAAGCCCAGCCCCCAGTTTTCTGATTCCATGGATACTCCTGCTATCGACTGACTAGCAGCCTCATTGATTTCACCCAAGGTTTCAGCCGCCGCTCTGCCCAGCAGAAACATGGCTCCCAGAAAAAGCAGCGCTGGAACCACCTGTCTTACATCCAGCTTCCTGCCTCGGGTGATCTTCTCCAAAATGTCCTTAACGAATATGGTCTTCATTTCACTACTCCAATTTCGCAATTCGATTTTGTACTAATATATGATTCTCCGCACAAAAAAGACCGCCGCAGCCAGTCCTCCTCTCAGGATTTCCGTTCCGGCAGTCTCTCGCCGTTGTCAGGCAGCCAACATGTTCACTAAACCGACTAAAAAGTTTTCAGTCAGCTATGTCACGAGCGGAGGCATACCTCCTCCTTTCCGCTCTTTCTCCCCAAAAATCAAGTTATCAAATAAAATAAGGAAAATCCTTAGCAGTAAATTGCCTTAGCCATAAATTACCACTATCAACCCCATAATCGATATATGGCTGTCAGATAAAGAAAAACATATGGGAGATGAATAATAATACTACGCCTGTTCTTATACAGACAGCCTTCACAGGTATCGGTTATGATCACAACAATTGCGTAATGAAATAAAAAAAATGATATCGAATAAAGTGCTGGAATAAATATAGCTGTTACAACTGTCACTATCATAACGGCAAGGAATGGAATATATTTTTTCATTAAGATTTTTTCTTGAATTTCACATGCTACAATAAACATAATACAAAAAACAGGAATAATAAACCTAAACAATGAAGAATAGGTAGTTAATACTTGAAAAAACCAATGTGAACTCGGAATAGAAACAGAAATCTCTGACAGGTCAATGGAATATGCTATGACCGGTAAGAGTGCAATTTCAACAATCAGGCTGCGGAAAAAAGACAACGGTGAAAAAGCTCTCGGAAGTATCAAGGTAAGCATTGTCAGTACAATTAACAAAAGCAATCTTGACACACTCCTGTAATATGCCTGAAAGTACATATATAAGAACTGCAATACAAGAATTGCTGACACCGCATGCACAAACATTTTATTCTTAAGCATTTTCATTTACACTCCTAAAAGGTTGGAAAAACAAAATTCGCTGCGACTGCAATCAGTGCATGAATATATATTGATAAAACAACCACCATGATAATATTTGCATATGTCTTATGCATATCCGAAATCTTTTTAAAGGATGAAAGGATAAAAGCAATCAGAACGCACATTATGCCAAATGACGCTCTCTGCGGATAAGTTGGCGACAACATCATTGCCAGTTCTGCAATTACAGCGAATCCAAGCAGACACCAGCGATAGACGGTCAACTTATGCTTAAATACTGCAATTTCTACCGTGAGCAGTATCACTGTCATAAGAAAAGAAGGAAAAAGGTAATCACAGCTGGAGAACAAAAAGTTTTTCCAACAATGAGCAATAGTTTCAGATAATGACATATTCTGAATAAATTGATTGCGCACAAAATTACCCGGAGCAAAAATCAAAAGAACACTGCCGATCAAAGTAAATACTGCGCCTTCCCAAAGTGTAATGGGCACTTTTTTCTTTTTTCTATAAAGATAAATTATTACGAATGCCGTTGCAACAAAACAGGACGGCCCCATATTCTCGTTACTCATTCCCGCAATAAACGCAAGGGGAACAATCCAAAAAGCAGTGCCTTTAAGTTCTCTTACATCTTCCTTCAACTCACGAAGGGTCACGAAAAGATACAGCAAAATCCAGGAAGACGAGTAGAGATAATTCACGCTTCCCGATTCCCAATACATGGAATATATAATATTGGCATTAAAAGATACAATCAAAGCTTCACAAAAGAGAAAATAAAGCGGATCTCGACATTGGCTGAGAGTACAGATAACAATTCCCAGAACAATCGTAGCAAGGATGTTCGCTATATCAGCGCCAAACTCTCCTAATGACAGAACCGCCTGCAGAACAGCGTGATTAACAATACGGCCTCCCCAATTAAAATAATGCCAATTCTGACTTTGGAGAATATCCTTAATGCCGGTGATAGGTTCTCCCGTGGTAAGATTTGTCGCATACCATAAATCATCATTAATAAATGGATTAAAGCGGTGTAGACAGAATTGAAGAGATAAAAGGAAAAGGAGACCGACTCCAGATATAATATAAACAATCCGCTTATTGTAGCTTTTTCCTTCCATTCCAGTTTCCTTTCGCTTAAATGTTTCAATCTTCCTCATCACATTCCATCCCTGCATATCATGATTCATTTGTACGCATAAAATCAGAAATACAGTCATTACTTCTCTTTTTGTTCTTATAAATATTATAATCTATTCAACATCATCTACGCAACCTATTTTCATCAACAGTACCGACCAGATACCCATATTCTCCCCACATTCCCGCCGAAACAGGCCATTCCATCTTCTCGTACTCCGCCCGAATCGCCTGCAGTAAAAACTCCATGCAAAGCCGCTTTTGGACATGAACAGCCATCACACAAGCGCTCAATACCACGTTCTTTATCATACCTCCGGTAAACTCAAACTGAGCGGAAAGGTAATCCATATCCAACGGTTCCCGGAAATGTTCCGCAGGAAGACAGCTCTCCCATATACTGCGGCGAAGCGCCTCATCCGGTATCTGATACTTGAGGACATACTTCATCCTCCTCAAAAACGCTTTGTCTATATTGTTATAGAAATTGGTGGACAGCACCACAATCCCGTCAAACTGCTCTACACGCTGCAGGATATAAGAAACTTCCATATTTGCATAGCGGTCCCTGCCCTCTGTGACCTCACCGCGTCTCCCAAACAGTGCATCCGCCTCATCAAAAAACAGGACCACATTTGCCTTCTCAGCGAAAGTAAAAATTTCCTCCAGATGTTTCTCCGTCTCGCCGATATACTTGTCCATCACCCGGGAAAGCTCCACCTGATAAAGGGGAATACCCAGCTCACAGGCAATGGCATGAGCTGTCATAGTTTTTCCTGTTCCGGGCGGGCCGGAGAGCATCACAGTCACTGCCCGCCCATAGGGGTACTGTTTCCCAAGTTCCCATTCTTCAAAAATCCTATAATTCTCCTGTGCACTGCAGCAAATTTGCTCCAAGGTTTCCCGTACCTTATCTGGTACCTTCAGATCCGTAAACCTTACTTGGGGATAAGATATTTCTCCCAATGCCTTTTTGCTCCCGCCACAGAGAAGTTGACTGCAAATGCGCGCAAAGGCTTCCTCTGCAGCAGAACCCTCCTGCTTCCACAATTCCAGCGCTCTTGCTATCTCTTTCGCTGACAGACGATAATGGACCGAATAGCGCGGGCAGTCAACAGTAAGCCCATACATGGAAGAAAACCCTTCAAATACCTGCTGCCGCTCTTTCCGGGAAAGAGGTTTCAGCTCCACTCTTTTTCCCGGAAAATACCCGTCATAAACCGGAAATCTTGTTTCAGTACACAGAAAAACAGAAACTCCCGCGTCCAAAACCGGTAACACTACATTTTTCCAAAAATCAGCCTCTGTAATCTGCCATTCAGCAAAAATTTCCGGTCTAAGTCCATATAGGCAGAACAATTCACCTCCCCAGAACAGTTCCCTGAGCAATGCGCTCTTTTGTTCCCCCGCTGCCTCCCCCAAAAAATCCTTGCATTTGTCAATGGGTACCATAAACATGTTTTTTCCAAGCAAATGTGCTATGTTCTTTGCCAGAAAACGTCTGCCTCCGTTACCCTCTATTTGCAATACCGTTGGGAATGCTGCGTCTTGCATCCAAGCCGCACACTCTTCTGCCAATTTCCTTCGGATAAACATAGGATGTAGCGGCTCCTCACACAGATACCATTCACCCTCCCCGAAAACAGGAGTTTGCAATACTTCCGGATTCCCAGCTTCTTCCGAAAACAAATACGCAAAAATACGGTTATCAGCTTCCATTGCTGCCAGAGAAAGGGGAACCTTATTCCAATCAATCCGGCAGATTTTCTGCAGACAGCGAAGTTTTTCCGTCATCTCCTCATAGGCCGGACAGGAAATCCCTTCCAATTCAAATGCAAGCTGGATTGTGGCAGCATTCCCTGTGTAAAAATTGAGATAGGCCGAAAACTCAGGAATATACATTGCTGCCAGGCAGAGGTCAAATGCAGTATGTACCACCGGGTCTACGGTCTTTCCATCACCGATAGCTCTCAGCAGTGTC
Organism: Acetatifactor sp.; assembly: GCA_022511425.1. Taxonomy (GTDB): domain Bacteria; phylum Bacillota; class Clostridia; order Lachnospirales; family Lachnospiraceae; genus Acetatifactor. The sequence goes on along the minus strand of JAFLRO010000043.1, from coordinate 15,714 downwards.
CAGTATCGTTCTGCTTGAATACTCTGTCCCTGTTCCCATTCTTTCAGTGCATCCTCAGTAAGGCGCTCTGAGAGTACCCTCAGATAGGGAAAACGCTCAAAGCTATTGCCTCTTCCCGTTTCCTCGAAATAAGAATATGTCCGCACAATTATTACACATATTGCAATTTCTTCGTATTTCATTTAAGCTACCTCCTAATCCGCTTTATCTGATAAATGTGGTTATGACTTTTTATTTGATAATAATTGCTCTCTCTAATCAAAACTATAAGCATAAAACATCTTTTGCCCCACGCCCGCCGCTGCTTCCTGTTACGGCAGAGACCGAATGTGTGCACAGGTGCCCGCGCCCGGCTCACCGCCGTGCAAAAAACAGATGGCATCTTCTGAATTGCCATCTGTTTCATGTTCTGCACTGCATCCGGTGCATTTATTCTTTTCATCATGATTTAAGCATATCAGCTTATCCGCACTCCTTCAATACGCAGAAAACGAACGCTTCCATAGACGTAAGAAGACAGTGGTCTATCCAATGCATTAAAGGTATGCGCCGCTACCAGAATGATTGGTGTCACAGCTGTGATCACAGGCGAGTGATAAAAGTCACCGTTCTCCGTTCCAAGCTGCACAATGTCACCGGGCTCGACCTCTCCCTGTGTCACAACACGGGCGTATGGGCCTATGCCCTGATTATTTACAAGGAAATTATATAAGAATTTAACACCGGTCCATGAAGCGGTTCGATCATAAGAAGAACGATAGAACCACCCTAAAACCGGCGTAAAGTTCATAGTCTGCGCTCCCGCATAAATGCATTGTGAAGCAAAATTAGTGCAGTCGCCGCCGTCATTCTCAAAATCATAGAATGCAGGGTTCCGTTCCAACGCCCATCTGCGTGCATAGGCCACAGCCGCATCTCTGTTATAGGGTCTTACTTGCATATACCTACCTTTTATTTTTATAATATGCGTCAGCTATCGGAATTGGCACTTGATGAATTTTTTTCAGATGTCTTTTGATATTTGTCGCTCATAAACCAGTATAAAGCATATCCGTTTTTCTTCCTGCTGAACTTACTGTATCGCATGCTAAATGCAATGACCCCCAGAGAAGCTGCAATCACTTCCGGTATTGAGCGAATCCAAAATCCACAGACCAATGCGGTTAACGATACAGGAACCATATTTTTGTATAGCAGTGCGGCGGTGGAATAATTATGGATACGGCTCTGAGGATCACACTGAACCAGAGCATATATCCAACCCATATAACTATTCAACTCCTTAAATTCTGTCACATCCTTTGTAAGCATATCATTACTTTTTAGTTTATGGGCTAACTGTTCCAGCGTAATTCCACATTCGTCACAAGTTCTTTCAATTAAAACCGGCATATCAAACAGCTTCCTGCATATCCTTTTTCCGCGTCGAATTGCCCTCTCTGCTAATTCTGAAATTATGATACCGGTCAGATACCCAAACGCTATCAGAAAGACCCAATGAGAAGTTGAATAGCATAGCCTCAATCTTCCACCTTGGATATTCCATTGCAGTAATTCCAACAGTACCGTACCGGGTAAAGTATACCCCAGTAAATCATAAAAGGTTAATTTCTGTAACAACTCCATACCCACTACTCCTTATAATTTAAAATTTTTTAATGCAGTCAACATTTCCTCCACTTCCACTAAAAGAAGCTCCGGTTTCTTTTCTTTACGTATAAAGCTGGCATCCACTCCATACTGCCTCAACTGATCAATCCATTCCAGAAGCTCACTCCGCACATATCCCTTTGCCTCAGCAGCATAATATATGTAAGCCAATTCATTTTCTACATTTGTATTAAAGACTGCCGGGTCATCAGAATTAACAGTCGCCATAACGCGATGTTTTCCGTCCTGAAATTTCTGATTGATAAAAAAGACCGGATGCTTCTGTATGTTTGAAAAATCTCCGATAATTGAATTGGAAGTTGGGTTTGCCTCCACATAGATGCCTCTTCGCTCCACCTTTTGCACCAGATATTCCTGTAGTTTTTTGTAAAGCACAGCATCCTTCTTTCTTACTGATACCAACTCTTTTCTTCCACCTCGCTCTTCATAAACAGGGCAGTAATTTGTGCTTAACAATTTCTCTGCGGACCATACAACATAACAGGAATTCTCTGGCTTTTTACCGTCCTCCGTCTTTATGTTTTGCTGCACACTTCCTCCATATCTGCAAAAAGTGTGATTATTTTTGTCCTTTTCCGATACCAGCTGAGTCAAAATATGGTTGTGATTTACATCAAATTTCATTTTATAGGCACTATACAACATTTTTACCGTAAGTGTATCTGTATGGGGATAAATCTTTCGCGCAACATCCAGTATCTTAGCCTCTAAAATTTCCAACTGCAGTTCCAGCTCCAATCCCTCATGCACGTTAAGTCCCCATATCCATAAAAGATTCTCCATATATTCCATCAGCGGCATCGGAACCACCTCATTGTCATCAATCCACTGGTCCACATCAATACCTAACACCAACGAATGTCCCAAACGGTCTCCTGTCTTATAGCTGAAGTTCTCAAGAACTTCATCCACATGCCGAAGCCCGGAGGCAATATGCCGGAAATCCTCTCCCACATGGTACGTAAAACCAATATTCTGCACTTTTTCAAGTCGAATGCCATCATCCTGCCACTGTGCAACGGGTTTTACATATTCGTGCGACCGCATCGTCTTGTAAACGGATGAAAACATCCAGGGCTCCATGGCGTTTTCATCGGATGCAGCATCAATTCCTACCAGGTACTCACTTAATTTAGGGATGCTTCCGCGCAATTCTTCCAAAGCAATGGCAACATTTGCCATGAAAACCCTTAGATATAACCTCGTTACGGAATCCGTATTAGGGGAAGTCAGCATGCTTCTCCAGCAGTAATTGCCGGATAAATTCTCCAGTTCTTCTCTTTTTAAAAAGGCATATATTATTCCCAATGTTGGTATATGGGGCTGTTTGAGTGCGAATTCATGGTGGGCGTTCTGAATAAACTCATCTATACTTACATTTTTGTCTTTGTGCATTTTCAGCATCCGGTAAGTATATTTAACCCCAAATACACTTTCCAGAATATATCGTCTATAAGTTCCCAGTATTTCCATCAGCTGGTCTATTAGTTGAGGCAAAATAATTCTCCTTGCCCCGGAATAACCTACCTTGCTAAAATCGTCCACATTGACCCAGGGAGCGACCCTAATCTCTAGCTTATTCAAATTTGCAATCTGCCCCTGAGAGCGGAAAACCTCCAGCATTGCCTCATCCGTTGGCAACAGCCATTCTCTCATGGCGTTTTTAGCCCTGCTGTACTTTGCTTGAAAATATTTTAACCCCTGAAGAATATTCTGCTCACACATGTCGTGAAAGTATTGATTCTTAAGACGTAAATATTGCAGAAAGAGGCGCGCAAAAAATCCGTCCCATCTGCAGTTCTTTATATAGGCATAACATTTATACAACAGTAGAAACTCCGATGATGTTTTATATTCCGTATATTCAGCGTATATTTTATCTAACAGGTAGTCGCATCCGATTATACTATATTCGTTTTTGCACTTGCCGTATAACTGGAAGGCTTGCTTATAATCCTCAGCACAGGGCACTGCATCGTACTCACCGCGGTATAGGGTATAAATGATCTCTACGATATGACCGTGCTCATTCTCTTTCAGACTGTCCGAATTCTGCAGCCATGATTCAAAATCCTGGCCTGTAGAAGTTTCATTCAGATAAATAGCTGCCACACAGCGGAATAAGGCCATTTGCAACCGGGTGTACTTTTCGTTTTTCTGTGGTTCGTTTGCAAAACATAAATCCATATAGTGGAGCCAAAAAATTTCATAATCATATCCTACATGAAAGTGCAGGTGGTTTTCCGCCACGCCCTTTTGCAAACATTTTTCCAACAATTTGTCAGCCAGCATAAGCTGCGACTTCTGCTCGTACAACGCTTCAATGCCGTGACCGATTTCCACGGCAGCAATCGCAATATACAAATCCGGAGCAGTAAAACGACAGAGCAAATTCCAGATCTCAATCTTGTTGAACACACCCGGATTGCCAAAAATATCAACTGAGATATCCTTGTCTTCTTCCTTCACCCACTGCTTGATTGTTGCCGTTCCGTTCCGGTATGTGATCAGGGACAAAGATATCCTCTTCAGGTTTTGAAGATAAAAAAAGCTTATGTTTTCCTGCGGATTGTGTTTTCCGGAAGACGACCTGCTATCTTTTTTCAGATGCCACATCATTTGTTCGATTTCTGTCAGAGGATAAAATATTTCACACAACAACTGAATGTCATCCTCGGACTTAATTCGAAAATGATTTCTAGACACCAGATAATTTCTCAAATCCTTTTGAGCTTCTCTGAACTTCTCATTCTTGTCCTGCCGGTCAGCACGGCGGGACAAAACCTTCTCACATTCCTGCATGAAGTCATGATACGCTTGATAACACTTTAGTAATATATCTTCCTTACCCTGCTCCGGGTCTGACACAGGAAATAAAAGTACCTCTAATATCTGATTTAGCCGATATCTATTCATTTTCAGCCCTCTCAATCAGTGCGTCCAGATAGCGATTACGCATATTCATGCAAGTAACACTGATATCTTCTTTCACATCTGAAATTCCCACAATTGGCTCATCGCGGCTCATTTTTGCCACAGTGGCATCCATCAGGCTGCATATGTGCTGGTAAAACTGATAGTAATAAGTTTCCTTTGTCAAACTGTCAATCTTTACATGTTCCAGTTCTCTCGATGACATGCTATGTCCTTTTTCATATTTTTCGTATATGGTCTGAAAAATATAAATTGTCTGTAAGAGTTTCACAAGTACGACTTGGACACCCAATCGTACCACTGCCTCAAACTGATCGGAGTAAGATTTAGATTTATTTTCCTGCAAATTTTCTTCTACTTTAACCGTGATATCCAAACTGCCCAATAATTCCTTAACTCTTTCGCAAAGTTCTTCAATATCTACCTCATAAAAATTTCCTGTCCGGCTGCTTTCTACAAGAAGCTTGTGTGCATTTTTTAGTAATCCGGCAAGCTCCGATGCCCTCGCCCGATCCATCGTTGTACTGTTAGTACCCTCCTCCCTGTTTTTCGCTGCCAGCCACTTTACGATTTCATTGATACGCTCTGCAAGCGGAAAACATGTATCAGCGCATTGCTCCAGTACCACCATCGCTTTAGGTACATCATCTAAATAGACACGTCCTCCCAAGGATGCTCTCAAAACTTTCTCTTTGTATTTTAGCAATAGATTCCGGGTCGTATTGCTGTCAGTCATGATTTCATTCCAGTTTTTCCGCATCTCCTCCTGTATGTCATCGGGACAGAGTATTAAAAATTGGTTTACATTATCCGCAGTCTCAATTGGTAATTGTTGAAATACAACATCTAATACCTGACTTATATAGATATTTCCTCCCGGCTTCTTATGTATCTCCTCTTTGATTTGATTTACAAAACTCGCAAAATTACTGCGGCTTTGGATAAACTGGTTATACATTTCTTCAAAAAAAATATATACGCTTGGCCACGTTTTTTGCATATAAACAGAAACAAAGCAATAATGAATATGATTTTTTATTTCTGTGTCAATTTTCTTTTGATATTTCAGCAAATATGTCCTACCCGGATAAATCAGGCAATCTTCCATGTTACTTTGAGTAAACAAATAGACATTTCCATATACCATAGAGAGCATTTTTGTCATTTCATCAAACCATCTTCGGTTATCAGTATGTATTCTCCTAACCTCCGATAGTGTACACTCCTCGCAATAATGCCTGAAACTATAAAAATATTCAACGTTAAATGTAGCATCCGACATTTCCTCTTCAATAACAGCTTCTACCCTGCTTAACAACCCCAGATAATGCTTAAAAAAGATGTGCGGTTCCAAATCATTGCGAAAGACCGCTCTGGAATTAAATGCAGCGCTCTCTATATATTCTGTCAGATATAATACTTCATGACTCTTTGTTCTACCAGTTATTCCACCCGGTATTAATTGTTCCATGATGAAAACAATATTCTCAACAAAGGATAACAGAGAAAAAATCTGCAGACCTATACCAACTTTGACTCTTTTAGACTCGTCGCCAAGCTTTTTGTGCAGGTAGTCATTCAGATATGTATAGTCACAATACATTTTCCACTGATTGTATTCATACAAGAATATTACATCTGCAAAATTATCTGCTCGCTCAACCATATTAGATAATGTGTGGTTGGCATTGATTGCGACACATAAGAAATATCTGCAGTTTATATATATTTGACGCAGTCTCCTCTCATCGTTACCTTTTTTGTTGATTTCATGTGCTATGCTGTTTAAATTATGAATCAGATCCTGCAGTGCAATATATACATTGCCTATCTGGCGTGATGTATTTCCTATAAATTTCAGATAATAGTTTATAATTCTGCTGTCTCCTTTCATAAAATTAATAATCTCCTGCCCGCTGTCGTTCTTTTTGCAGTCAATCAGTTCCTGGATAAGACCCGCGACGGCTTCACCCAGATTCTTATCATCCTCCAGACAAAAAGCAGCCTTATCCTCAGCTGAATTAAATAATCTCAAATAAAATCTGGTGGATGTAGGCAATACCTTCCCAAGATACATCCTGGCTGTCTGGCTGATTACATCCTCGCGCAAATAAGCCTTTTCCTTTGCATTAGCTTCTCCCCATAAGATTTCCCTCTCAATTCGATTACCGCTTAAATAATTACGAAGATCCCGCTGGTATCTTCCTATTTTTTTATCCAGACGGTTCTCAAGCACTTCCAGAAACAGTTCTTCATCTGCCGTGGTTATCACCACTATATTAGGATGGGATAAATACTTGATGATAACTGACAGCAGTTCTTCAATCTTTTCAGGAGCAAGATCAACATCATCAAAAATAAAGTAAATCATAGGACAGCATTCGTCTGTCTCATCGTGTTTATCTTGCTCCAGACTTTGGTAATAGCAGATTCTTTCGACCCAGGCATCCCACAATTCTGCAATCTTGGCGGCAAATTTATAATAGTCATCCGCCTGTCTGGCTGAATTATCAATGGCACGGTCATAGGATGTCTCCGTTCCCGGATTGTACCCCTTCGCATAAAACAACTGACTCAACTCCTCCAATTGCTTGGCAAGGGATGCTTCCTTCTTATTTCTCTCTCCATACTTACATCTTTCCCAGAACTGTTCTTTACTAAAATCATCACACTTCTGTATCTTGTCTTCCAAAGAAGCTATTTCCTTTTTGACTATAGCCAGCAACCAGCCGAGAATTGTACAGTCTTCCGGAATGACCTCAGGTATGATCAGAGGCATAATCACATCATGATGTCTCCTATATTTGTCCCTTATAATCTCTCGCAGAGTAAAAGCTACTGAAGTCTTGCCGGTTCCTCTTCTTCCAAGAACGGAAAAAACATTATCATACATAAAATTGTATTGATAATATCTTTCCTCCTTTTTCTCATATGACTGCAGTTCTCTTCTGGCAGCTTTAGCCACTTCACGACAAGTGTCGATTTTCTGGAATAGATTCTGAAATGTTGGCAGCACATTTTCCAACTGTTGATTGGAAAGAATTTTAACACCTACTTTGTGTGTGATTTTGTGTGACATAATGTTGTCTCCTTTACTTTGTATGCGTAAAAGCAGTATCCTGTTCATTTTATGCTATTAATGTATGCGTTTGTAATATATATTTATTAACTTATTGTAACAATTTAAGTAGAATTATGCAATCATAATATTTGTTTAATAAAATACTTCGTTAAATCACTCGTTTACATTCCGTTTTTTTCCACAATAAAATGCTGCAAAATGGCAATTCGCCATTTAACAGCATTCCGCATAAAACAAAGTATTGTTTTCAAAATTTCTCATCAGTATGCCCTAACTAAAGCCAGGCGTTCTTTTGCAGAACCTATTGCTCCACAGTTTCCTGAAGACGTCTGGAAACCGCATCAACATCCTCAAAAATGTGATTGATATCGGACAACATATTCTCCTGTTCAGAAAGGCTGTCCTTGATCTCCTGGATCATATCCGCAGAGTGCTCCATCAGCTGCGTCATATTTTCTGCCATATCGACAACCTGTCCCACATATTGTCTGGAATCCTCGCATGCCAGGGCAATGTCCTGAACAACTGTCTGAGAATTTTCTTGCAGGCTGCCCAGCATTTCTGCTTCCTTCCTTGCGTTGGAAATATTATCCATACCTGATTTTACGGTGTCGGTTCCAAGTTGAATGGACTCCCCGGCCTTTGCCACGCCCTTTCGAATTCCATCCACATGGTGTGAAATCTGTTCCACAGCCGCATGGGATTCCTCCGCAAGCTTTCTGACCTCGTCCGCAACAACAGCAAAGCCCTTTCCATTTTCGCCCGCTCTTGCAGCTTCAATGGAGGCATTCAGCGCAAGCAGATTTGTCTGCGCAGCAATACTTGCGATGATATCTGTCAAGCTGCCGATTTCATTTGTCTGATGTTCAAGTGTTTGAATGGTTTCCAGCGTATCCAGCGTACTCGTCTCTATCTGTTGCATGGACAATACTGCTCCGTCCATAATGGATATGTAATTTTGCGTGCTTCTGCTGGTCTCCGCAACCGTCTGGCGCATCTTTTCTGTCTTTTCCACAATATTCTCAATCAGACGCATCAATTCATGGATACTGTCTGCGGTATCATCCACATATTTCTGATTGTGGCTGTAGTCCTCCAGCGTCTTGCGTGCCGATTCGAAAATTTTTTCATTACTCTGAGCGCTGGCTGCCAGAGATTCGTGAAGCTGTTCCACTGCTGTTCCAAGGTTTTCACTGGCTGTCTCACACTGCCCCACCACAATCTTAACTCTCTCCGTATCATGAAGACTCACCAAAACTCTTCTTGACTGCTTTGTGATCGTGAGAAAGACTGCTGTCATGGCTATATACTCAAGAGTAAATCCCATTACATAACCGCGAAACCATGCGAGGACGGTATCCCCTTCCACAAGTTCAACGGAATGTGCCCGAATAAAGACTGCAACCACCATACATACATAACCGATCAACGCAATTCGCTTAGTAAACTGCACATCAAAATATAAACAACTGATTGCCAGTGCCAAAATGTAAGTGATATAAATACCCACATGTGCATTAGTGCCCATAATTGCAACGACAAGAGTAAGCATCACCACTGAGCAATATTTTAAAACAACAGTACTGACCCCCATTTTTTTCAAAATACTAGGAGTAATGGTAAAGACACATCCAATAGGTGTCAATATACATAACTCTCCGATAGTCAGTTGGAACACTCCGATAAATGACAGCAGAAACAGCACCGGAAAAATCAAAGTCAGCCATAATAGAATTTTGCATACCATATTGTTGATACGTTCGTCGTTTTCGCGAAAAAATTGTTTTTCACTGGTCTCCATTTTAATCCCCTCTCCTATGTGTCTTTATAAAATTACACTTTTTTGTGACCGCAATGCGCAACATGGAATCAAAAGCTGACTCTGTTGACATTATACCATACATGTTCAATAAAACAATATTTGTTATAACGCTCTTCCACTTCCAAGTCAATACTATTTCATCGTCCCGTCAAAGATGTCTGCCAACTTCTTTGCACCTTTCTCTGATTCTTTAGAAGGCTTCCGTAGCCCTCTAATGTCAAGTTAATGTCAACAACTTTCCCCAGGAAGTTTGTCTGTCTTGTAAAAGCCTCCAACTTTTCCTTTTCAGGCAGCACAAAATTACTTCTGGAGCATTATATACTATTAACAGCTTGCCCTATAACAAGATAAACAACGCCGTTCATCTTGTTATCAAAAACGAAAAATGTTAAAATGATTTTGAGGAGAGATCAAAGATGTGGTTTTTTATTTTCAGCGCAATAATTTTAGCCGCTGTTCTCGGAATTATTTACCTGGTAAGCAGGTTTGCCAAATTTTCCATCGTCTATAAGGCTGCAAAAGGCAGAAAGGCCATACGCTGCCTGATTGGAGCCGCTTTGGTCATACTGCTTTTTTCCGTCACATGGGTGGGACTTGGATCCATCAACGCCATGCTCGTCATCATTCACCTGATGGTGATATGGCTGTTATGTGATGGGGTAAACGGCATTGTGCAAAAAAGGCGCAAGGTCAGTTCAAGCAGATATTACGCTGGGGTTTTTGCCCTGGGAATCATTGCTGTATACTTGACCTGTGGGTGGTATTTAGCGCATCATGTGTGGCGAACGGAATATGTTCTAGCCACGGACAAACAGGTAGGAAGCTTATGCCTCGTGCTGATTTCGGATTCCCACATAGGCACCACCTTTGATGGAGAGGGATTTGCGGAGCATATAAATACCATACAGTCAGAGAATCCGGATATTGTGGTGGTGGTTGGCGATTTTGTGGATGACGATACCTCAAAGGAGAATATGATCGCCGCATGCGAAGCGCTGGGCACATTACAGACTACACTCGGTGTCTATTACGTTTTCGGAAACCATGATAAAGGATATTACGGAGATGCATATCGGGGTTACAGCGGGGACGATCTGATCGCAGAGCTTGAGAAGAATCATGTGGTCGTGCTGCAGGATGAAGCAGTGCTGCTGGATGATCGCTTTTACCTGATCGGACGTCAGGACCGCTCGGAGGAACAAAGATCGGGATACAGATCTTCCATGGCAGAATTAGTATCCGGTCTGAATCCCGATAAGTACAGCATTGTATTGGACCATCAGCCCAGCGATTACGCGGCACAGACGGCAGCGAGTGTTGACCTGGTCCTGTCCGGACACACTCACGGAGGACAGCTATTCCCAGTCAACTATATGGGGCAGCTAACCGGGATAGACGACAAGACTTACGGACTGGAACTGCGGGAGGCCACCAATTTTGTTGTGACTTCCGGCATTTCGGACTGGGCGATCAAATTTAAGACTGGCTGCAAATCGGAGTATGTTGTGATTGTTGTTCAGGGAAGATGAAATATATCTTCAAACCATTCATAGGGAATCTCAAATGTAGGACTGCCGCCGGCGCCTGGCACAATCTCATACCTTTCATAACATAATACGATCCCATCCGGTGTCAGATAACACCTCAGATCTCTAAAATTTTTTACCAACACATTATTATCAAATGCATCGGTTTAGCTGCTCATAAGAAGCAAGTTCAGAACTAAATTTCGGAAGAGTAATACTGAAATTCCCATAAGTAGATCCGTTTTCCCTTGTTCCAAAAGATTCCTCATAGCAGAACTCACCATCTGCGTCCAGATACTGCTTTGCATTCTCATCCGTTCTTCCCTCCTGGCCAGACGGATCACCACCGGCCTGCGAGAGGTGTCCGTATAGGAATCCACATACTGGACTGCCTGCATGATATCATTTTCCTGATAAGCCAGCACATTCTGAGGAATAATATATGCCATGTATTCCACTTTCTAGCTATTTATCCGTCCTTTATTCTTTTCATACAGAAACTTTTCAGGCAAAGTAACATTAAAATCCTCCGCCAGATCTCGAAAATTCTGCGGTGTGATCGTCTGCATCTTATCCGGCCTCATTGACAGCATTTTAACAAGAATTTCCGCTGACTTTTCTACCGTATGCATCAAACCAAACGTCAGATCAAAGTCCACGCCGGAGCAGAACATCCCATGATGTGCCCAGATAGCAACATCATACTGTTTCATCAGCTCACTTGTTGCAACTGCGATATCACGGCCTCCCGGCACCATCCAGTCCACAACACCAACTCCTGACGGAAAAACAACCGGGCATTCTGTTGCCATCTCCCAAAGCTCTCTAGTAAACACCTCTTCCTTTAAAGGAAGTACAAAAGTCAGTGCAATCACATTTGTCGTATGGGCATGATAAATAACCCTGTGGCTTCCACCGGATACTGCTTTTTTAACCTCATGATTCATCAGATGGCTCGGCAGCTCACTGGTCGGTCTTCCGCCGTTTACCAGTCCCCAGAGAATACGATAATTCTCACCTTTTTCATCCAGCTTAATGATACAGATACTATCTTCCGGATCAAGAATAACATTACGGAAATATTTTCCGCTTCCTGTCACCATAAAGTACTCTCCGGCAAGTTCCGGGACAGAAGTGCCGATTGGCGACCACTCTCTGTCTTCCTTGAAATACTCTTTTACTTCTTCTACTTCCTCCATTTTCATACGGTAGGACAAATTGCCGCCATTTCTCTCATGCCAGCCTTGTTCCCAACCATCATTACACATACGGATAAATCCCTGAACAAATTTTACATCTGTAATACTCATCATTTTCCTTCCTCTCTCTTTGATATGACAACTTATCTTGTGATAATGTCTACCGGCACATTGAAAATCTTTGCAACTTTCACAATCGTATCAATATGTCTCCCCGTTGCCGCAGCCATATGGTGAGTTGGTCCGGCTTCGCTCCATCTGTTGCAGAACTCTCTTGCTCCGCAACTGAAACGAGTCCGCATGTTGGTATCCCCGAAATTGAATATCGGGCCCGGCTCATTAATACCCTCAGCGACAACGAACTTGAAATGACCATCTTTATCCTGCGTAATACCCAGATATGTGACTGGTCCTAGGTAAGGATAGAACTGAGTCAGATAGCCACCACCGGTCTTACCGTGAAATACAGGCACAATTTTCATGGTTGGCTTCTGCTCCGAGATATCAGCATCACCGGAACCGCTGTGTCCGATGATACAGATGTCTTCATTGAAGTCAATAGAGTACATCTCTGACAACTGCCCGGTGCCGGAAATGGTCTTTAATATACTCATCGCCATAGCAACCTTAATATCACCTTCAACGGCACAGGCAACTCCCTGTTTGATCAGCATGGAGAAAGCAGGAATCAGCATACTATCCAGCACACCTGCCTTCCCCTGTGCAAAGCCATTATAATGCGAAGCAATGAAAGCTATCTGCTCATCTTTGACCCACTGCTCAAAAGCGACCACATATTTTGCCATCTCCCAGACCGTTTCGATTGTACCTCCCCCTTCGATGTCAAATGTATCAAGGATCTCCTGCGCTTTTTCCCTGATAACAGCTTCATCCGTAATATGATCGGCAATCGCCCACATCATCTCCCAGTCAAACTGTTTGGTGTAAAGAAACATCCTGTGATAGAGGTTCGTTTCATCAATATACAGATCCATCATGCCAGGGTATGGACGACCGATCTGTGCCAGATTTGTGTCACGGAAACGGCGGCGCACCTGTGCGGCGCGACACCAGCTCTCTATTTCGGCTTTTACCTGCGAGTCGCCACCTTCAGCTACTCCTGTAATAACAGCATGACGTTTACCGGCACGCTCCAAATCAGCTACCATCTCGCCGACAGCGCCGCAAGCATACAACCCACCCAGCCATGTTGCAGTATCGGTGTTCTCATAATCGGGCGCTTTCTTCTTTTGAATGTTCACCAGTACTACAGGCACATCCAAATCCCGAACTGCGGGAAGCATATTATAGGATGTCGCATAAGTTAAAAGCTGCAGTATCACCAAATCAACGTCTGCTGCGCGGAACTTGTCACCTGCTGCCTGAGCCAGTTCCTTAGTGGTAACAATGCCGCCATCCACAATTTCTACAGAATCCGGTATCATCTTTTTGAACTCATCATACTGTACCTCAAATTCCGGTACTAAAGACGGAAACTGTGGCAGATATGCTCCTAAAGCAATTGAAAAAACCCCTATTCTTGCTGTTGTGTTTACTAGCATACTAATTCCCCCTTTATCGTTCATATTTCTTTATTTTAAAGGACTTCTTTACACACTCTCTTGCCTCTTTTAAGTCCTCGAATTCATGATTGTAAATCATCTGTACAAGCAGATTTCCGATTGCTGTAGCTTCTCCGGGTCCCGCGTAAACAGTACAGCCGGTATATTTTGCTGTGATTTGGTTCAGATATTCTGCATTAGAGCCACCACCTACCACATAAATTCGATCATATTGTTCACTAGTCATTTCTTCAATCTGTGCAATGGTATCTCCATAACATTTTCCCAGACTATTGTAGATTACCGCTGCAATCTCCCATTCATTCTGTGGCACCTGTTGTCCTGTCTTTTCGCAGTAGTTTTTCACCGCTTCAATCATGCTGGGCGGTGCCAGAAACATATCATCGTTGCAGTCCACAATGGACGGAATTTTCTGTTTTGATGCCTGAGCACAGATATATGTGTAGGAATACTCTTCCTCAAACTCTTTTCTCACAGATTGAATCATCCAAAGTCCCATGATATTCTTCAGATATCGGAAACGATATTCATAGCCGCCTTCATTGGTAAGGTTCCTCACCCTGCTCTCTGCAGAGCAGTTCGCCTTAAAAAGCTCCGTTCCCATAAGAGACCATGTACCGGAACTGATGTACAGGGCATCATCTTCCGTGGTTGGTATAGCAACTACAGCAGAACCCGTGTCATGAGTAGCAGGTAAGATCACTTGACAGTCATAACCAATCTCTTTCTGAATCTCCGTGCTGAAATTTCCCACCAAAGTACCAGGGTGGCTAATTTTTCCAAATATTTTCTCGGGATAACCCAACCTATTAATTAATTCATAATCCCAGTCCATCGAGACAGGACTTACCAATTGTGTGGTGGTAGCATTGGTGTACTCTGTACACTTCACCCCGGTCAAAAGAAAATGGAAATAATCCGGAATCATCAGCATGCTCTCCGCTTTTTCCAACAATTCCGGCTCTTTTTGCTTTACTGCCATTAACTGATAAATAGTGTTAAATATCTGTTTCTGTATTCCAGTACGGGCATACAAGTCATTTAGAGAAATCTCCTCATATACTTTTTTATCCATACCTTTTGTTCTTTCATCCCGATACCCATAAGTCTTTCCAAGAATCCGCTCCTTCTCATCCAACAGTACATAGTCCACAGCCCAAGTATCAATTCCCATAAAGGACGGTATCTTTCCAATCTCTTTACAACGCTTCAGACCTTCTTTGATTTCATAAAACAGCGCTTCTAAATCCCAGCACAGACAACCATCCACTCGTTTCATGCCATTTGGAAAACGATAAATCTCTTCTAAGAGTATCTTCCCTTCCTCAATATGTGCCAGCATATGTCGTCCACTGGAAGCTCCGATATCTACTGCTAAATAATATTTGGCCATTCCGATACCCTCCCTAACAATTTCTTATTAATATTCTAGTCCCGGAAAACACAAAAAAACAAGCCACATTGCTTTTGACTCATCACCGCTTCAAAAAGGAGTGTTTGTACTACTTAACCTTAACTTTTAAAATAATCTTCATGTTTTTACACTAAGTTTATCTTGCATGATATCAGATTCCTTTTGGTCAAATATTATACGAGCATTTATAACTATACTCACCTGCCTGTGTATTGCAAATCCTGCCATCCGGCAACACAATCTCTGCTGAGACAGGTGTAATTACCCGCAGATTAACAATATTTCCATTTATCTGCCAAGCCACCTTTATCTCACCCGCATTACAATGGTAACTGCCTTCCACGCTTCCTAAACGTTCGTCAATTATCGGGGCGATACGCACCGTCGCAAAACCAGGTTCTATGGGTTGAATACCCAGAATATACCGATAATAGAACTCTCCTACACTGCCAAAGGAATAATGGTTAAAAGAGACCATGTTGC
>JAFLRO010000042.1 GCA_022511425.1 Acetatifactor sp. | reverse complement strand
CGCGAGCGGTAACTTACTTCCTTTGTATTTCTAATACTGCACCTCTGTTACCGCTGGTCACAAGTTCGCGGTATCTGGAGAGGTAGCCCGTGGTCACCTTGGGCTCCCTGGGCTGCCACTTTGCGCGGCGCTCTGCCATTACCTCATCGGATACCAGAAGTTCCAGTTTGTTCTCGGGAATGTTGATGCTGATGGTGTCACCCTCTTCCACCAGTGCGATGGGGCCACCCACAGCTGCCTCGGGAGAAACATGGCCGATGGAAGCGCCTCTGGATGCACCGGAGAAACGGCCGTCGGTAATCAATGCCACACTAGAGCCAAGACCCATGCCGGCAATGGCGGAGGTGGGATTGAGCATCTCTCTCATGCCGGGTCCTCCCTTAGGTCCCTCATAGCGGATCACTACCACGTCGCCAGCCACAATCTTTCCGCCCTTGATTGCATCAATGGCATCTTCCTCACAGTCGAACACTCTTGCAGGCCCCTGATGTACCAGCATCTCGGGCACTACGGCGGAGCGCTTTACCACACCGCTGTCCGGAGCCAGATTGCCCTTCAGGATAGCAATACCACCCGTTTCGGAATATGGATTCTCTACCGGACGAATAACATCTGTATTCTTATTTGTGCAGTTCTTTATATTCTCACCGATAGTGGTTGCATTTACAGTCATGCAATCCAGATTCAGCAGATTCTTCTTGGTAAGCTCATTCATAACCGCGTACACACCGCCGGCCTCGTTCAGATCCTCCATGTAGGTGGGGCCTGCGGGTGCCAAATGGCAAAGATTGGGAGTCTTTGCGGAGAGCTCGTTTGCAATGTCAAGATTTAAGTCCACCCCAGCCTCTCTTGCGATGGCGGGCAAATGCAGCATGGAGTTGGTAGAGCAACCCAGAGCCATATCCACAGTCAGTGCGTTCATAAATGCCTTTTCCGTCATGATGTCACGAGGTTTGATATCCTTTTCCACAAGTTCCATGATCTTCATGCCAGCATGCTTTGCCAGACGGATTCTCTCAGAGTACACGGCGGGAATGGTGCCGTTGCCTCTTAAGCCCATGCCAATAGCTTCAGTCAGGCAATTCATGGAATTTGCAGTATACATTCCGGAGCAAGAACCGCATGTAGGACATACCTTCTCCTCGTACTCACACAGCTCTTCCATAGTCATAGTACCCGCAGCCACACTGCCAACTGCCTCAAACATGGAGGAAAGGCTCTTCTTTTGGCCATTAATACGACCTGCCAGCATGGGGCCGCCGGATACAAAGATGGTGGGAATATTCACTCTTGCTGCAGCCATCAGAAGACCGGGAACGTTCTTATCACAGTTAGGGATGCACACAAGGCCATCAAAGCCGTGTGCCAGAGCCATACACTCTGTACTGTCCGCAATCAAATCACGAGTCACCAAGGAGTATTTCATGCCAATGTGCCCCATGGCGATACCGTCGCAGACTGCAATGGCGGGAAACATCACGGGAGTGCCGCCTGCCATGGCCACCCCGAGCTTTACTGCCTCCGCAATCTTATCCAGGTTCATGTGACCCGGTACGATCTCATTGTAGGAGCATACGATACCGATAAGCGGCCTCTGTCTCTCCTCCTCCGTGTAACCCAATGCATTAAACAGACTTCTGTGAGGTGCCTGTTGAGTTCCTGTTTTAACTGAATCACTTCTCATTTTCCTTTTCTCCATTCCATCGAATATTCGGATAAATAACGCTTATTATTTAATCCGTTCTGTTAATAAGGTGCCCATCTCGCTGCAGCCTACTTTTTTGCAGCCTTCAGACATAATATCAATTGTGCGGTAGCCGTCCTTTAATACCTGCTTCACTGCCGCCTCAATGGCATCCGCCTCTTTGTCCAGGTCAAAACTATACCGCAGCATCATGGCAGCACTGAGCACCGTAGCAATGGGGTTTGCAATATCCTTTCCCGCAATATCCGGAGCGGAACCATGGCTGGGCTCATAGAGACCAAATTTTGTATCATTCAAGCTGGCACTGGCAAGCATTCCGATGGAGCCGGTGACCATGCTGGCCTCGTCGGAGAGGATATCCCCAAACATGTTCTCGGTGAGAATCACGTCAAACTGGGCGGGATCCTTCACTAGCTGCATGGCACAGTTATCCACCAGCATATGCTCTAAAGTCACATCGGGGTAATCAGCAGCAACTTCCTCAACCACCTTTCTCCAGAGCCTGGAGGAATCCAGCACATTTGCCTTATCTACGCTGGTCACCTTCTTGTGGCGCTTTCTTGCAATGTCGAAGCCCTTGATAGCAATCCGGCGAATCTCGTTCTCATCATAGGTCAGCGTATCAATAGCCTTCCGCACGCCGTTCTCCTCAACAGTCCTGCGCTCACCAAAGTACAGGCCGCCGGTAAGCTCTCTCATAATAAGCATATCAAAGCCAGCTTTGCTGATTTCTTCTTTTAAGGGGCATGCTGCAGCCAGTTCGTCATAGAGAATGGCCGGGCGCAGGTTGGCAAAAAGGTTCAATGCCTTTCGGATACTCAGAAGGCCAGCCTCAGGCCGCAGATTGGGAGGCAGCTTGTACCAGGGTGAAGTCGTAGTATCACCGCCGATGGAACCCATCAATACAGCATCCGCAGCCTTTGCTGTAGCGACTGCCTCGTCTGTCAGCGGTACACCGTGTACATCGATAGATGCACCACCCATAAGAATATCTGTAAAATTCATCTTATGGCCGTAGATTTCTGAAACCTTTTCCAGGACTTTCTTTGCCTCTGCAACAATCTCGGGACCAATTCCGTCCCCAGGAATACAGGTGATATTTAATTCCATAATGTTCACATCCTTTTATGTAGATAATCTGGCATAATTAGCCACTATTCCTATGATAACTGATAGACAGCCAAATTTCAACTGGTTATTCTATTTTTTACCCGCGACCGGCAACAGTTCAGCCATGCGAAAAGCAGCACCTCAACAGTGCTGCTCTTCGTTATTATCACCGCATTTCAATTACTCTCCGGGCTTCTCTATCTTACAGATTGCATTCTTCTCCATGGGGATGCGGCAATTCTTGTTGTTACCGAATTCCACTATCACAGTGTCATCATCCACAATATCAATCACAGTGCCAAAAAAACCGGAAGTGGTCTGGATGCTGTCACCCGCTTCCAAAGTTGAGAGCATTGCCGCCATCCGCTTCTTCTCTTTGCTCTGCGGTCTCATCAAAAAAAACCACATTGCGCCGATTATCACTGCATATATAAGAATCATGCTAAAAAAGCTTAAAGTACCTGCTCCCTGATCTAATCCTGCTTCAGCAGCATCCGACGCTGCCTCTAATAAAATTCCCATATTACCTCCATTCCGGCTTAACCGCCTTAATAGCTTGTTTCAACTAGATATGATACACAAATTATCCCAATGAATCAAGAGTTTTATAATTTTTTTATAAGTTCAGCCAGCCATCCTGCCTATACTTGCATTCCCTCCAGCTTCCTTTGCTTGTAAGCGGCAAACTGTCCCTGTTCCAGCGCCTCACGAATTTCCGTCATCATTGTATTGTAAAAATACAGATTGTGAAGCACGCAGAGTCGCAGTCCCAGCATCTCCTTCGCTTTCAGCAGATGCCTGATATAAGCCCTTGAGTATCTCTGGCAGGCCGGACATCCGCAACCTTCTTCTATCGGGCGCTGATCCAACTCATACTGTGCATTAAAAAGATTGATCTTACCTTGGTTTGTGTATAGATGACCGTGTCTTCCGTTTCTTGTGGGGTACACGCAGTCAAAAAAATCCACGCCGCGCTCCACAGCTTCCAGGATATTGGCAGGTGTGCCGACTCCCATCAAATAAGTTGGCTTGTCCTGGGGCAGATACGGCACAACTTCATCTAAAATGTGATACATCTCCTCGTGGGTCTCTCCCACTGCCAAGCCTCCCACCGCATAACCGTCCAGCTCCATCTCCGAGATGCGCTTTGCATGGTCAATGCGAATGTCCTCATAAACAGCGCCCTGATTGATCCCAAAAAGAAGCTGGTCAGGATTGATTGTTTCCTCCAGCGAATTAAGTCTCTTCATCTCCTGCTTGCATCGCTCCAGCCATCTGGTGGTACGCTCCACGGACTCCTTTACATAACACCTATCTGCTTTACTGGGTGCACATTCATCAAAGGCCATTGCGATAGTAGATGCCAAATTGGACTGAATCTGCATGCTCTCCTCGGGGCCCATAAATATCCTGTGTCCGTCGATGTGGGAATTGAAGGTAACGCCCTCTTCCTTTATCTTGCGTAGTTTTGCCAGAGAAAAGACCTGAAAACCGCCGGAATCCGTTAAAATCGGTTTATTCCAGGACATAAATTTTTGAAGTCCTCCAAGCTGCTTTATGACTTTGTCACCCGGCCGCACATGGAGGTGATAGGTGTTGGATAATTCTACCTGGGTTCCGATCTGCTCAAGATCTGAGGTTGCCACCGCACCTTTAATGGCGGCGACAGTTCCCACATTCATAAATACAGGCGTCTGAATGACGCCGTGTACTGTGTGGAACTCCGCCCTTTTGGCCCGTCCCTCTGTGTTTAAGATTCGATACATGAATCACAGTTCCTCCCAAAATTCTTCCAGAGTAATCCCCCGCTCCATGATCACTGTGGCAGCTTCCACACCCACATAGCGGAAATGCCATGGTTCAAATTTAATTCCTGTTATGTACTCTTTTTCCTTGGGATAACGTAAGATAAATCCATATTTACAACAGTTCTCAGCAAGCCATTTCCCTGCATCGGTATCTGCAAAATCCTGAGTCAGCTGCTGATGGGTCGGAGTCACGATATCCAGCGCAAGACCAATCTGATGCTCACTGGCTCCCGGCACGGTCACTGCCACGCTGGCGAGTTGGAAAGCCTCCATATAAGACAGGCCTCTTTTCATATATGAATCAATGCGTTTATCAAAAAGCATTTCCTGATAAGCAGTGGTACGGTATGGAGAACAGACCTGAAGAGACACATTGTCATCCTCCGCCGCCTGAAGCATTGCAAGAAGATCATCGATGATTCGCTCATCACAGTATTGAGTTCCTTTCATGGTCTTGATCTTCCCTAGTGGAACCACATAGTCGTCAGGAATGGAATGCTGTTTATTTACTAAAATCAATCTCCAGTCATCCTTGGAAAATTCCACATCTCCCTGTACTTCCGGTCTGCTTGTATGCGGTTCTCTGTCCTGTGCAGCTTCCAGAATATCGGCAGCGCTATACAACTCATAAATATCTCCGTGCGTCTCCAGATACTCCCCGCCTTCCGGCAGCATACTGCCCTCATCCAACAGTCCGATTTCATCCAAATCGATCACTACCTCTTCCGCCAGGACAATGTCCTGAGCTTCCTCAGAGATAGGATTTAATCCATTTCCGGTATCAGCTTCGGAGATAAAGATGGGAAAAGAAAAACTGCTGTATACAGCAAATATCAGAAAGGTCATTGCAAGCATGGCAAGGCGCTTCACATTTCCTCCAAGATATGAGGTAATGTGAAAAAAGAACAGACCCACCGTCAGCACGGGAATAACCAGTATATGGCAGACTTTATTCTTTTTTCCGAACTTGGTCAGCTTCTTTTGAAAGCGCTCCTTACGCGACAGTTTCATCTGCATCCGTCAACCTCTGCTCCAAATTTTTTTAGTATATACTCCACAAAACATACTTAATTAATATTAACATACCATACTTTCTAAAAATGTGCACTATTTTTTTAAAAAAATTGCCTTTTCCCATAGATTTCGTTATAATAGAACTCGTTATATAGTTATATAAAGGAACAAATCCGAGTGAACATTATTTCACACATTTTGGAGGAATTACATGGCGGGCTCAACATACGGAACTATATTCAGGATTACCACATGGGGCGAATCTCACGGAAAAGCGCTGGGTGTTGTCATTGATGGATGCCCTGCGGGTCTTGAGCTGGATGAGTCTCATATTCAGAAATATTTAGACAGGCGCAAACCCGGCACCAGTTCCATCACCACTCCCCGAAAGGAGGATGACACTGTAGAAATCCTTTCCGGCGTGTTTGAAGGCCGTACCACTGGAACCCCCATTTCTCTATTGGTTCGAAACACCTCACAGATTTCAAGGGATTACAGCGATATTGCCACCTGCTATCGGCCGGGGCATGCGGACTACACGTTTGATCAAAAATACGGTTTTCGCGATTACCGGGGCGGCGGACGCTCCTCAGGCAGGGAGACGATCGGCCGGGTAGCTGCCGGTGCTGTTGCCTGTCGCATCCTTGAACAGCTCGGTGTGACTGTCTATGCTTATACCCGATCTATCGGTCCCGTGGAGGCAGATATGAACCGTTTTGACAGAACCACAATCCTCTCCACTCCTACTGCCATGCCTGACATAGAAGCCAACGATGCTGCCATGAAATACCTGGAAGGGGCTAAAAGGGAAACCGACTCCGTTGGCGGCTGTATGGAGTGTATTGTGGAGGGTCTTCCTGCAGGGATCGGCGACCCTGTCTTTGAGAAACTGGATGCCAATCTGGCAAAGGCAATTATGTCCATTGGCGCTGTGAAGGCAGTGGAAATCGGCGATGGCTGCCAGGTCTCCTCCCGCAAAGGGAGCCAAAATAACGACTGTTATCGTACGAATGATGGTCACATCATCAAACAGAGCAACCATGCCGGGGGAATCCTTGGAGGTATCAGCGACGGAGACACTATCATCATCCGCGCTCATGTCAAACCCACCCCTTCTATCTTCCAGACACAGCAAACTGTCAATACGGAAGGCGAGGAGATAGCTATCAACATTAAAGGCCGGCATGATCCCATTATTGTTCCCAGAGCCGTGGTAGTTATGGAGTGTATGACGGCGCTGACTGTCTTGGACGCTATGCTGTTAAATATGACAGCAAAGATGGACTCTCTAATGAATTTTTACATTAAAAAGAAATAATAACATCTGTGATTCTCTCCGCATTTGCCTTGAAAAAGAAGGATACTACTTTATGTCGCAACATTTGCCATGCTATAGAAAGATTACTACTTTATGTCGCAGCATATGCCATACAATAGAACGAATACTGCTTTATGGCACATTGCCGAGCACACATGAAAAGCTCCCGCAGATTGATACTGCAGGAGCCTTTTATTTGAAAATTTTCAGGAAAGCTTGTGGAATGTGATGCAGTTGGGAACGTTCACCTGGATGGGCGGTCCGTTCATGATCAGCGTACCGTTCTTGGGGTCCACATGGAAAAACGTCATTTCGTTGCTCTCATGATTCAATGACACCAGAAATTTATTATTGGGAAACAGGCTGGCGTCCTTGGGATAGTCTCCGCTGACAGGCAGGCAGAAGATTGTCGTCAGTTTCCCGGTCTCTTCGTCCACACTGTAAAGCGTTGCGGAATTATTGCCTGCATTTGTACTGATCAGATACTTGTGATCCTCGGAAAAGGTCAGTGCACTGGCCGCATTGGAACTGCCTTTCTCCCGTTTTACCGTCTCTATTGTCTGAATCTTTTCAAATACGGGCTGATCACCCTTTTCCTCGTAGGAGTACACATCAATAAAGCATTTCCACTCATGGACAATATAGATAAATCTGCCATCTCTGGAAATCTTGATATGTCTGGGAGCTGACTCCATCTCGCTTCGAATAACATCTGCCAGATGCACCTTCCCGTTCACCAGATCTAACCGATAAACATTCACATGATCCATACCCTGATCCGCCACCAGCAGATATTTATTGTCATGAGTCATTCTGGCACAGTTTATATGAGGCCGGAAATTTCGCTCCGCCACCGTGCCCAGACCCTTGTGGAAAATCTCATCGGTAATCTCTCCCACGCCTCCGTTCTCGTTGAGACGCAGCACTGTCAACTTGCCGTCGTGATAGCCAGCCACAAAAAGATAGCTGTCTGTATAGTCTGTGGAGAGATAACAGCCCCTCATGCCGTTGATGGTGGCCAGACTGATCATCTTCAGACCTCCATCCTCCAGTATCTTATAAGCTTCCACACCAAAATCGGTTATAGAGTAAAGATATTTCTTGTTGTGGGATATGGTCACATAAGAGGAATTGGTGACCTCCACCTGGTCTTTTTCGATGAACCGTCCCTTATCCATATCGACATCATATATTTTGATACCGTGTTTATCTCCACGGGTATATGTGGACACATACGCTACATATTTTTCGCTTGTATTTACGTTTGTGTTGGATTTCGCCTTCCCCTTTGCCGATGAATTTGTCGCTGCCATACCGTGCCTCCTTATCATTTCGGTGCATATTTTTAATATAGCACAATAAAAGCGGGCGGTCAACCTTCATAGGGCCCGCCCGTTTATCTATATCGAAATCAAATTGCTCGAAGAAATCATATCTCAGTTGTCACAGTCACCGTTCTCCCTGCGCGAGATCCCCGGATAATCCTGCCAGTGTGAGGGATTGCCGTCCGAAGCCTCCCGACCCCCCTGACTATTTTCATCACATCCGCAGTCATTTCCACTCACAGACCGAGAGTCTCCTCCCTGAAAATCATAGCCGCTTCCTACAGGAGGGAAACTGTTACCGATATCATTTCCATTCCTCAACGCAGAATCGTTGCCGCAGTCACCGCTGCCATCCCTTGCGGAGGATGTATTGCTGCCATAATAACTTCTGCCTGACTCGTTTCCTCCGCAGCCAAAACCGCCACAGCAGCTCAATAGGAGTAATAATAAGATACAATTCATAATGTTCACCGTATTTGGTTTTACGGTAACATATGCAGACTTTTTTCGTAAGGTGCTAGACCAATTTATTTTTTAAGCCTTTTTCTCATTCTCGCTTTCTTTTTGCTATGAACCAGCTCTCGTCGGATGCAGGAAAAAGTCTCACTTTCCCCTTTCTCTGCCAACATTTCCAGCATCTGTACCAGTTTTTTCCTGGTCACAGGATGCATTGGTGCACGGTCTGTTCCACGGTAATAATACTCTAAGGGCGAAGCATCTGTGTACGCAGCTCCTTGATAAACTTTGCAGGCTGCAATGCGATCCATGACCATTTCTGCAATATAGCGATCCGGCATGGGCACAGGTATCCGGATTCCGCGTCCTCCTTTCACGCTGTAATCAACCCAGTACTCGTAGTGATGGCGGTTCCTGCCCTGATGGTGCATCCATGCAGAGGAATATCCCTTGTCCTCCCGTTCTGCGTTATTAGGGCTTCTGGTGCCCTGATAATATCTGACACCTTCCATAAATTCTACTGGACTATATTTGGACAGATCATGCGTAATCCCCTGCCAATAGAGTCCTATCTTGAAACAACCTTGTGCCACCAGATATTTGTGATAAGTAATCGTCTTAAAATGCTTCCATGCCTTAACCATCTATTACCATGCCCTGCTTATTTGGATTTGTTACCGACAGCAACAGATTTTGCTCTCTCGCCGTTTCTTACCATCATCTGCTCCGGAACCGGTATATTGACATACACAGCTATGCTCCGCGGTGGAATAATACGAATTAACTCACCTCCGCCACACTCTGCCTCAGTTTTTCGTTCGTTTTTCTCCGTTTCTGTGGAGAATGCCAGTGCCCAACATGTTCCCTTGGGTGGTCTTGGCAATGCCAGCTCGTGGCTTTCCCAATGCATATTCATGGCCAGATAAAGAAGTCCATCGTCTTTTTCATCTGTCTGAGCATAAGTTCCGCAGAGTAACACGCCCACATGTCGGAAATAACTCTCCGTCTGAGGCCTCCATGCATTCTGTCCATGGTAAGACAAGTCCGGATAACCGCAAGCCAGATCGTCCATTAGGCGCAGTTCCCGTTTGGGGTGTAGAATTGCATGTTCCCTTCGAAAAGAGACCAGCTGCTTCCAAAACTCCAGAATCTCAGCATTCTTTTTGAGTCTATTCCAATCCAGCCAGGTAACAACATTGTCCTGACAGTAGGGATTATTGTTGCCCTTCTGGGTGTTACCAAACTCGTCACCCATAAAAATCATGGGAGTGGACTGTGAGAGTAAAAGCAGGCACATGGCGTTTTTGATCTGCCTGGTGCGAAGCTGTCTGATCTTCTGTCGGCGTGTGGGTCCCTCTTCCCCGCAGTTCCAGCTGCAATTATAATCATTGCCGTCCCGATTATCCTCCCCGTTAGCCTCATTGTGCTTGTAATCATAGGACACCAGATCCGCCAGTGTAAAGCCGCTGTAGTTAGTCAGATAATGTATACAGCCTGACTTCTCGGGAATATGTCTGAGATGATAGAGAGCCCTGTCCAGCATGCCCTCATCTCCCTTTAAATAACGTCGCATCTCATAACACCAGGCATCATTGTATTCCGCCACATGAGGATACTTAGCTTCCTCTCCTGACTTGTAAAGGGCTTCCGTCCGAAAATGATAGTACCACAGTTTTGTATCTGCCAAGGCATCGTCATCCGCCAGAAGCTCTGACGGCATATTCTCACCCAGCAGGTGGAATCCATCCACATGGTATTCCAATACCCAAAACCGCAAAATCTCTGCCAGCTCACTGCGCTTCACTTCATTTGGGAAATAGAACTGCATCACAAGTTCCATATTGTTCTCATGAAGCGCTTTCACCAATGTCTTAAACTCTACCGTCGGATCATCAGAGGACGCATAGGATGCTTTCGGCGCATAATAATAACCCCTCTTATATCCCCAATAGTTCAGTTTTTTCATGCAACAGGTATCCACATCTTCCAGTGTTGCTCCATATGGCAACTGCCTAAGCAGCTCATCTTTAGCCGGAAGTTCTGTAAACTCATATGCAGGCTGGAGTTCCAGAGTGGTCACACCAATTTCTTTCAAATAAGGCAGTTTCTCTATAATACCTGCAAAGGTTCCCTTATGTTTCACATCGGACGAAGAATGCCTGGTAAATCCTCTTACATGCATACAATATACCATTGCCCGGTCGTATGGAATGCGCGGGAACCGATCTCCTGTCCAGTCAAAATCTGTCGTAAGAAATCCGGCCTTCAACACTGAATCCAGTCTCTCCTTCCCGTATGCTGCTTTACCGGGAAATACTCGTGCATACTCATCAGGAACAGGCTTGTCCCCCTCATAGAATTGATAAGTAAGCTTTTCTGCATCTATATTGTCCACTGTTTTACAGTAGATATTTCCCACTCGGTCTTCCGGCAAAAAAGGGATTTTGTCCAAAGCTTTCCCAGTGGCTCTGTCAAACAGCAGAATTCCGCAGGATCCGGTTTTGGAAACAAAAGAAAAGCGGATTGCGCCGCTTTCAATATGCGCTCCCAGAGGATATGGCTTTTTCTGCTGAAGTTTACCTGTCATCGACTCCTCCATACAATAGCGTTTCTTTTTCATATTATAATCGAAACTCGACAAATTAACAAGTTGACAAATCAGGAAAATAGTTTATTATCGGAATTAGAGCAAACATTTTCATAAATTATAGTGCTGCCGCAAGCAATATGCTTAAATATGCTTAAATATGCTTAAGAATGAAAGGAATTAGTATGAAAACACACCTAAAAACCCCAAGAATAAAGTTTACCCCTGCATTTAAGGTTGCTTTTCTATTCATATTCAGCCTGATGCTCTCAGGATGCGCATCCCAAGAACCATCATCGCCGGCAGTAGCTGCTGTAACGGAAAGCCCCATTCCTTCTCCAACTCAGACCCCTGAGCCCACTGCTGTTCCAACCCCTGAGCCCACGGAAGAACCTTTTCAGGAATACGATATCACCCTGATGGCATTGGGCGATAATCTAATGCACATGGGTATCGTAAACACTGGGAAACAAGCAGATGGAAGCTATGAATATTCCTTTTTGTTTGACGGTATATCCGATTACATTGCCCAGGCTGATTTGCGCGTGATCAATCAAGAGACAATTCTGGGCGGAAATGATCTTGGTTTCTCCGGCTACCCTCGCTTCAACTCTCCTACAGAGGTTGGCGATGCCATTGCAGCAGCCGGTTTCAATATTGTGCTCCATGCTACCAACCATACGGCAGACCAAGGTATTAATGGTATCAATAATTGTATCTCCTTCTGGGAACAGTATCCGGATATATTGATGGCAGGCATCTCAGGGGAAGATTCAGAGGAACAAATACCTCTGATCAGTATTGGTGAAATAACTTTTGCAATTCTGAATTATACGTATGGCCCAAACTTGGGAACCCTGCCCAGTTATCTTAGAGGCCATTTGAATATGCTCTGTAACTATGACCAAAAAACCGGAGCCATTGATTTTACCAGCTTGAATCCTCAGGTGCTCGAGGACATTAAAGCAGCTGATGAACTGGCAGATATGGTTCTCGTTTTTCCCCACTGGGGCACGGAATACCAGACCTCTCCTTCAAGCTACCAACGTAAATTTGCTCTTGAAATGGCGGAGGCTGGCGCTGATCTAATCATTGGCACTCATCCCCATGCTCCTCAGCCGGTGGAATGGATTACCACGGAGGATGGCCACCAGACACTGTGTTATTATTCTCTCGGGAATTACGTATCCACCCAAAAGCAGGCCATTTGTATGTTGGAAGAGATGGCTTGGGTCACTTTTCATGTGACAGAGGAACAAGTGTATATAGATGCGGAAAACAGCGGTGCTCTGCCGTTAGTGTGTCACTACAAAAGCGGTCCCTTGCGTCTGGTGGGCGTATATCCTCTGGAGGAATACACGGAGGAAATGGCCTTAAGCCACGGCATCTGGAATTACGGCGGGGTTGCCCTCCATCTGGAATATCTTCAGACTAATGCCCAGAATATTCTGGGGGATTATCTTTTGTCCGCATCAGATATTCTGGAGCAACAATCTGTAGAACCCTAGTCGATCACATTTTTGACACCTAATATATTATCATATTGCGCCTGCCCTATAATAACGCCTTTTCGGGGATTGGCAGCATGAATGATCTGGCCGTTCCCAATATACAGGGCTACATGAGTGCACTTGCTCGAACCGTAACAGATTATATCACCGGGCTGTATTTCGCTGTAATCTATACTGCGTCCCGCGCCTGAAAGCTGGCCCGCCGGAGTCCTGCTTAGAGAATAGCCAAACTCTTTGTAAATCAGACTGGTAAAACCGGAGCAGTCCGTACCGGTTATAAGTGATTGACCGCCATGTACATATTTATTACCCAGATATTGCATGGCATAATCAACGATCTGCTGACGCAGTTCTTCATTGGTAGAATAAGTTGTGTTGGGAGGTGTGACTGTGATGGTAGTATTCTCCTTCGCTTGAGCCTCGGATACGTTCTGCCTCTGTTCCAGGGCACGCTTTTCTGCCAGCTCCTTTGCTTCCTCCTCCAGTGTCTTTGCATAGACGAATTCTTCTGATATTGTTACGTACTGAGCTGCCACATAGCCGGTGGAATTGTCAGTGTACTGTACCTTCAACCACTCTCCCAGATTTTCCAGGATCTTTACCTTCTCACCGCAGTCAATATAGCCTACACGCTTTGCTGTGATATCCGGCTCCGCTCTCACATTCAACCTGTTCGCCTGCACGACTGCGTAGCGGGTCACATAATTGTCAATTACAGCTAATGCTTCATCACCATAGAGGAAATACTCTGATTTAATATATCCCTCCACATTACCGGAAACCATTTGGAACCAATCGTTCTCCTCACCTGCCACAGACAATATCTGGGCTACAGCACCGTTATAAATCTTTCCAATTATGGCACTGTCCGTAGTGGGCTCTTTTCGGACATTCACATACTTTCTTACGTTTGCGATTGCCAAATCTGCATATTCGCTCTCCTCGCTGACTGTCACGGGAAAGGAAGCCGCATCAATGCCTTCTGAAGCGGCCAGAAACTGTTCTTCCTCATATAACAAAAGAGGCTCTGTTATATCATCCATCGCTATATTACTACCGTTTAAATCAGATATACTTCTTCCCGGTCTGCTTAAATAGACCTGGATACCGGCTTCAAAATAAGCCGTTCCCTGATCTGCAATTTCCAGTGAATTATCTGCCCCGACATCCATGATTTCATCATTTTGTATATTGACGACAGCGTCATTATCTGTATGCTGATCTGTGGTCTTTGTATGTACAATTGAAATTGCACACGCTAATCCGCCTGTCAAAAGACAGATACATACCACTCCTATCATTTTGTTCTTCATATATACACCTCTTGCCCGCCTCTGGCAGACATCATATGCGCACCACATGCATCAGTATAACATATATGCTCCATGACTTCAAGCCATATAAACTTAACTTCAGCCTTGCGCAATGGACTCACAGCAGATATAATAAGTATAAATCATGCCTATGGCTGCTTTGAGAAGGAGGATTTCTGATGGGAAAAAACAATGATTACGAAGCTGAGGAAATGACGGTAGAACTTGAACTTGAAGATGGTTCAATCGTAAACTGCGCCGTCATCACCATCCTTACTGTAGAGGAAAAAGACTATATAGTGCTTTTACCCATCGATGAAAACGGTGAAAACCAGGATGGCGAGGTATGGTTCTACAGATACAGTGAGAATCCCGAGGATCCTGACGAGGAACCAGTTCTGGATTATATTGACGATGATGACGAATATGAGAAAGTAGCAGATGCTTTCGATGAATATCTGGATAATTGTGAATTTGATGAGTTGGTGGACGACTGATCTAGCAATCATCTTTCAGCAACGGATTTAAGAATCTCGACGGAAGCCTGGGGCGGTCTTTTGTACCTGTAAGGTAAAGAAGTTCCAGGTTTTCTTTTGCCCGGGTCATGGCTACGTAAAATATCCGGCGTTCTTCCTCCACCTCAGCCTCACCTTGAAGTCTGCCATGGGGAAATACGGTTTCATTACAATCCGCAATGATTACAGTATCAAATTCCAACCCCTTTGCGCCATGGACTGTCAACAAGCGTACATTAGTTTCCGTATTCTTTGGTTCTCTTCCGTTCCTTTCAATTCTTCCCTGCTCCAAGATTCTGGTATGCTCCTCCTGAGCAGCTTTCCACTCCATTGCATCAGTGAACCGCGCTGCATCTGCCTTTAACCAATCCAGCAGCTCCCTCCACTCTGCCAACTTTCCTTCATCACCTGCAGCCAACTTATGTAAGTATTTTTCATATCCTACTGCCCTTATTACATAAGTAACCGCCAGGCCGGGAGAAAGCTTTTCCATAGTCTTTAGCTGCCGTTCCAAGGTATTAATATGCTGTATCATGCGCTGTCTGGTTCCGACCGGAAGATCTTGTATTTCGTAAAAATCTCTCAATTGATGTACGGAAGCACAGCTTCTTCCCACGGCTTCCCTGCTGATATAACGGGAGGGTTTATTCACGATACGAAGCAGGCTTTCCCGATTCCATTCCCCCGCAGCCAGGGTAAGGTAGGCTGTCACATCTTTGGCAATAAAATGCTCATATATGCTCTGCATTCTCTCTCCCATCACAAAAGGAATCCCTGCTGACCTGAGCCGAACTGCCAGCCCCTGCATCTCGGAATTGGTACGAAAAAGGACTGCGCATTCTTTCCTTTTCTCTGCTTTCTGATTTTCCCTGTGAAAACTACTTAATCTGTCTATCATATAAGCATACTGGTCTTCTTTTTCTGTGAAAGAATGCATGTGTACTCGTTTTTCTCCTTCGACTTGATTTCTTAGAGGATCGGATTTTATCTGCTTCTCGAAACGGTTTTTATTTTCTCCGATCACTGCAAGAGAAGCTCTTACAATTTGTGGATGGCTTCTATAATTTATATCCAAAAGCATTCTCTCTGCCTTAAATTCCCGTTCAAAGCGCTTCAGACATTCCGGCTCGGAGCCGCGGAACCCATAGATGGCCTGGTCATCATCACCAACTGCAAAAATATGAGAATGTTCTTCTGCCAGAATGCTGATCACCTCATACTGCACAGGATTGATGTCCTGAAACTCATCTATGAGAATATGGCGGAAACGTTCCTGCCAAAATCGGCGCATCCGCTCATCCTCCATAAGAAGTTGTCTGCATCGGCTTAGCATATCGTCAAAATCAAGTTTACCACAGGCATTCACTGACTGCTGATATTCAGCAACAATATTATGAAACCTGGATCTCCATTCGAGCGAAAGCTTATCAGCGGCTTCCTGACTTTTAAGCGTATTTTTATAATAGCTGACAGCAGCGAGAATAGCATTACAATCCTCCCTTAGATTGTCATTTAACTGATTGGTTTCGGATTTTTCTTGATATTTTTTCAGGATGGGAAGTATGAGATTTTTCTTTTCTGAATTAGTCAGAAGCTCAGTAGATTTTAACGCATTGGATCGCTGTAGTATATGAAAAAAGATTGAATGAAAGGTGCCGAAATTCACGGGGTGAAAGGACTTTGAGGCCTCTTGAAATCGACGCTGCATGGACTGGGCCGCCTCTCTGGTAAAGGTGATTACCAGGATCTGCTCCGGCGGTACTCCCTGTTCCAGCAGATACAGGATACGTCTGGTAACAGTGAAGGTTTTCCCTGAACCGGGGCCCGCAAGAACAAGCAGCGGGCCATCGGTCTGGGTCACAGCTTTTCGCTGTGCGGGGTTCATATCATTTAAATCAAACATTTTCTGGGCTTCCCTTTGCAACGGCAGAAGTGAGCAGCTCTATGCCCTTGCGGATTCTCTTTAATGATTCCTCCTTGCCCAACACCTCCAGAATCTCCGTCGCTCCCGCAGGTGTCATCTGCTTGCCTGATACGGCGGTGCGAACCGGCCACATCACATAACCGTTTTTATAGCCTTTTTCCTCCACATAATTAGTCAGCATTTGGTAGAGCCCGTCATTGGAATAATCTTCCTGAGCCTCCAACAGGGGCAGTAAATCCGTCAGCACCTGCAGGGAAGAAGCCATATCTGTCTTCATCTTTTTATGGGCATACATAGCTGGTTCGTACTCCGGCAGTTCTTCAAAGAAGTCCACCAGCTCAGCAATATCGGGGAATACCTCAATACGTGTCTTTACCATGGCTGCAATCTTTTTCAGATCCAGATCCTTTGTGAGCGTCTTCTTTAAATAGGGCTCCGCCATCTCATAGAAAGTATCAAAGTCCATGGCCTTGATGTACTCTCCATTCATCCAACGAAGTTTTACAATATCAAATACCGCGGGGGACCTGCTGATCCTGTGATAATCAAACTCCTTAATCAGCTCCTCCAGTGAAAATATCTCACGATTGTCCTCGGGACTCCATCCTAAAAGAGCAATAAAGTTTACAATGGCTTCCGCCACAAAGCCTCCCTCCAACAGATCTTCAAAAGAGGAGGAACCGCCTCTCTTAGCCAGCTTCTTATGATTTTCATCTGTAATCAGAGGCAGATGCACATATGACGGTGACTCCCAGCCGAAGGCTTCGTATAATCGCGTATATTTGGGCGAGGAAGAAATATATTCGTTTCCCCGCACCACATGGGTTATATTCATGGTGTGATCATCTACCACATTGGCAAAATTGTAGGTAGGATAACCGTCTGACTTGATCAGAATCATATCATCCAGTTCGGAGTTTTCCACCGTAATGTCACCATAGAGCTCGTCATGGAAGGTGGTGGTCCCTTCCGTCGGATTGTTCTGTCGAATGACAAAAGGCTTTCCCGCATCCAGATTAGCCTGAATCTCCTCTTTTGACAGATGCAGGCAATGCTTGTCGTAGACAGAGATTTCCTTGCCCTCCACCACCTCTGTCTTAAGGGAGGCAAGACGCTCCTTGTCACAGAAACAGTAATATGCAGCGCCCTTGTCAATCAGTTCCTTTGCATACTTCATGTAGATACCGGTCTTTACGCGCTCACTCTGCACATAAGGGCCGTAACCGCCGTCCTTGTCCGGTCCTTCGTCATGCTCAAGACCGGCTCTCTTCAGGGTACGATAAATAATCTCCGTTGCTCCCTCGACGAAGCGCTCCTGGTCCGTATCTTCAATTCGAAGCATAAAGTCCCCGCCATCATGCTTAGCGATTAAAAACTCATACAATGCGGAACGCAGATTGCCCACATGCATTTTTCCCGTAGGGCTGGGTGCGTACCTTGTCCTGATTTTTTTCATAATGTCCTCCGTTCTGCGCCGCTTGCGCAGCGCATGTTCTGTCTTAAGCATATATTTTAGCCTGTTTTGCCAAAAACTGCAATCAGTTTGTGTAAATTCCCCGGTCAAATATCCTGATTTACACCTTTTCAGGCACTGGTTTTTCTGCGGCAGCCTTGAAGCTCTGTACCGCCTTCTGGGCCTGTGGAATGGCAATGTTGGTTCCTGCTCCTGCCACACATCCGCCAGGGCAGGCCATCCCTTCAATTAGACATCCGTTTTTCTTCCCTGCTTTTGCCAGAAGCAGCATCTTCCGGCACTCTGCCAGGCTCTCTGCATGTTCAATTTTTACCTCAGTACCGGGATAATAGGTATTAATACAATCTTCAATAGCGCTGGCCACACCTCCGGCCACACCGTACCCCCTTCCTGCACCTGTGGCATCCTGCAAGGCATCCATCGCCTTGATTTCCTCCAGAAGGATTCCCCTGGCCTCAAACATTCCCGTCAGTTCCTCGAATGTGATAACAAAATCCACATCCGACCGCACTGTCCGCCTACTGGCCTCCAGCTTTTTTGACGCACACGGCCCGATGAATACCACGGAAGCATCCGGGTGCTTCTGCTTGATAATCCTGGCAGTGGCTACCATAGGCGTCAGTTCATTGCTTATTTTATCTATGGTCTCAGGGAACAAATTCTTTGCCATTACAGACCAGGAGGGACAGCAGGATGTCAAGGCAAATGCCTGATTTCCCGTTGTGACCTCCTTCACGTAGTGCTCCGCCTCCTTCATACAGCCCATATCTGCACCCAAAGCCGTCTCATACACATCTGCAAAGCCAAGCTCCTTCAGTGCTGCCTTGAACATATCCGGTGTCACATTGGAGCCAAACTGTCCGGCAAAAGCCGGCGCTACCTGTGCGATGATCTTTCGGCCGGATTGCATGGCTCGAATCAACTGAAAGATCTGTGATTTATCCGCAATGGCGCCAAAGGGACAGCTTACCATGCACTGTCCGCAGGAAACGCACATACTGCTGTCGATATACGCTCTGCCGAACCGGTCAGACTGAATCGCATTTACACCACAGGCGGCCTTACAGGGTCGCTCCTTATGGCAAATAGCGTCATAGGGGCAAATCTCCTTGCATTTGCCGCAATGAATACATTTTTCCTGATCAATAATGGATTTTCCGTCCACCATGGAGATGGCACCCTTCGGACAGACACTGTGGCAGGGATGAGCCAGGCATCCCATGCAGGAGCTGGTGACTTCATAGCGATTCTCAGGGCAGGCATTACAGGCCGATGGAATCACCTGCATCAAGGGTGGTTCATAATATTTCTCATCTATATTGCTTTCCTCAAGCCCTTCCGTCAGATGCCCCGGATGCTCTCGGTTCTCCGGACGCAGGCTCATTCCCATGGCCAGACGAATGCGCTCCCTGATGATTGCCCTGTCTCGGTAAACGCTTTCCCAATATTGGGATTTTTCATAATCCACAATCTTATAAGGCAGTGCTTCCATGTCGTCCTTTAAGTTGGACGAGGTGTACGCCAAATTCGCTACTTCCTTGAAAACTCTTCTTCTTCGCTGCCTCACCGGAGTGTCGATTCCTCTCATGTCGCTCATATCCGTATACCTTTCAAAATGATATTTTTTTAACAATCTCAGATACATTAAAGCATATATAAATAATAAAATCAAGCCATTCCAATATTTATATAAAAATAAGTTGTCTATTTCTCAAAAATGTATTAAAATAAAATAGAATAATAATTTTTTGCTCCTTGTCAAAAATTAAGTCCGCATATTATTTACGATAGATTACCACAGATTGGAGGACAACCATGGAAGGTTTAAGGAACACAACAGAAGAAGATGTGGAGGAAATGCTGAACAGATTGTTGCCCACTATGCCAAATATATGCTCCTGCAACATATGCAGGCTGGACATGGCTACCTATGCCTTGAACCGTCTGAAACCCAATTATGTCCGTTCTGATAAAGGAGCGCTTTTTCACAAGGTTGATCTCTCAGCTCCACAAGCAAAAACAGACATGCTGGCAACCATTGTCAACGCGATTGAAATAATCAGTTCACACCCTAATCATGACTGATAAACAAGTCACAACTAATAAACATAAATTTGCGGGTTGCCTTCCCTTTGGAAAGCGACCCGCCTTTTTCTTTTTCTCTTGTTACACCACTTCTATATCTTCAAAGATCACAGGTAACTTTTCCTTTAGCTCCTCCAACAGAGGAATTGTCACTTCTCTCATCTGGGGATGAGCTACTTTCTCCGTTCGAAGCTTAAAGAAATTTCTCCACTCCCGATAATTTGCAGTGACAGTCAGCTCCGTCTTTGTGCTGTTTGGAAGTACGGACCTTGCGATCTGAGGCGTAGCACCTAACTCCAGCATCTTCATGTAATGCTGTTCCGCAGCCATCATGGCCTCTCTCCATTCCGTCACAATAGCGGCGATTGTCTCTCCGTCCAGATCCTTCATCTTGTTATCCAGACGGATACCCTCTTCGATGTCAATATAGTTGACTTCATTGCCAAATTTATCAAGAGAGTAATTAACATATCTTGTGCTCTCCTGCGCAAAAGATGCAATCCTGTGACGTACGATCTCGTGGGATACACCTCTGTCCACGGTAAACTTCACAGAGAGGGTGGAATGCTCCAGCATAGCCTCATGCCCTCTGTTGATCAGCATCTTTACAAACTTCTTTGCACTCTCGCCGTCCTCGGTGATGTTTCCCTCACTCTTGTAACAGACACGTCCAATTCTCTCAATATGCTGCAATTCACGGAGCCCATTCTCCGATATGGATGTCAGAATCTCATATCCCGCTTTCAAACTTTTCATAAGTATCCTATCCTTTCTCTCCACACATTTTATAACAGATTACTCCTATTGGCAAGACATAGGAATCTCATTCATGCAACTGATATACATATGAATTTCACACGCGCACCTGACCGCTGCCGCGTACTGTATATTTGTAAGATGTCAGTTCCTTCAGACCCATGGGACCTCTGGCATGGAGCTTCTGAGTACTGATCCCGATCTCCGCTCCGAAGCCGAACTCAAAACCGTCTGTAAACCGGGTGGAAGCATTCCAATAGACGCAGGCCGCGTCCACCTGATTCAAAAATTTCTCAGCTGCTTCCTGATTTTCAGTGATAATACAGTCAGAATGCTTTGTGTTATATCTGTTGATATGTGCAATAGCCTCCTCAAGGGAATCCACAGTCTTCAGGGAGAGAATATAGTCTAAATACTCTGTGCCGAAATCCTCCTCCGTGACAGGGATACAGTCCGGCAGAATCTCCCGAACTCTCTCGTCTCCTCGCAGCTCCACTTTCTTCTCTGCCAGTGCTTCTTGCAGCTTTGGCAGAAAAGAATCCTTTACCGCGTTGTGCACCACAAGAGATTCACAGGCATTGCAGACACCGATGCGCTGGGTCTTTGCGTTAAAAATAATCTCTACTGCCATATCCAGATCCGCATCCCTGTCCACATACACATGGCAGTTTCCCGTACCTGTCTCGATGACAGGAATGGTACTGTTTTCCACCACGCTGCGGATCAGTCCTGCGCTGCCCCGAGGAATCAGCACGTCAATATATTCCTTCAGCTTCATGAATTCCACAGTCACTGTCCGGTCCGTATCTTCAATGAGCTGAAGCACATCCCCGGGAATCCCCTTATTCTCCAGCGCTTCCCGTAGTACCTTCACAATGGCTGTATTCGAGTGGATAGCATCGCTGCCTCCCTTCAGAATCACAGCATTCCCCGTCTTAAAGCAAAGCCCGAATGCATCAGCCGTCACGTTGGGCCTGGCCTCATATATGATACCAATGACACCCAGGGGTACACGGATTTTACTGATCTTCAAGCCGTTTGGCCGTTCAAATTCCTCAATACACTCGCCGATACAGTCCGGCAACGCTGCTATCTGCTGCAAGCCCTCCGCCATTGCGTCTATACGCTGCTTTGTCAATTTCAGCCTGTCCTGAAGCCCCTGACTCATGCCGTTTACTTCTGCAGCTTCCATGTCTTTTTTGTTTGCATCCAAAATCTCCTGATTTCTCTCCTGCAAACACTCTGCTGCAAACAGCAGTGCATCATTTTTTTCTTCTTCCCGCAGATTCTGCAGCGTAAGCTTAACAGCAGCCGCTTGCTCCCCCATCTTCTTCAAATCCGTCATATGCTTTCTGCTCCTTCCTAAAAGCAAATCACCTGACAAGGCTTTATATCTCCCTCTCTGGCAGGAATCTCCTCTACCAGCTGACATCGAAAGCCCACCGCTATGGAGCGCTGCCAAAGTGCTTCTTTGTCAGCCAAAAATCTGTCGTAAAATCCCTTTCCGTAACCCAGCCTGTTCCGATAACCATCAAAAACTGCACCGGGCATCAGAAGGAGTGTCCTATCTGCCTCCTCCGGATAGTAGCAATATTCCTCTGTCATGCTTGAAGGCTCCGGAATTCCTTTATATCCTTCCGACAACTCAGACAAATCTGTCAACCTGTAAAAGCACATCACAGGATTTTCTGACACATTTGTCACTTTTGGCACATACACCTTTTTTCCTAACCTCATAGCCTCTGACATAAGCTCCTTCGTATCTATCTCGCTGCCAAAGCTTACAAAGCACAAAAAAATCTCCGATCCGTAAAACCACTGGTGCCCCAGCAGTCTTTCTGTCATCAGCAGGGAGCCTCTCTGTCGTTCCTCCAGACTCATGGCATCCCGTGCAGCCAGTGCCTTCCTGCGCAGCTTTCGCCTGATCTCAAGGTTTTCTTCATCCAAAACTTCAATACTGTCCTCTGTCTTCAACGCTTTCCTGTCCGTCTCCTTACGATTGCTTCCCATGTCTGTCCTTCAGCTTTTCCCTGGTTCCGTCAGGATTCTCAACGGTGATGCTGTCCAGCTGGCTTTTCATGTTAGCCCGGATATTCTCCACATATTCCTTCCGCAGGCGGGTCTGCTCCTCCTTCTCTTCCTCGCTTAGACCCTCCGCCTGGGATTTGTGGTACAGTTCATTGATGCGGGCAATTCTCTCATTCATGTTCATACTGACACCTCTTAAGTCCGCTTTACAAGATAGTTTTCATCCCGGATTGTCACACAAAGGAGCATCCTGTCAGCTCTTGTGCAGATTACTTACAAATCCAGGCAAGTCAAAATTTTCATCCGCCTTAGCCACAAACAGAGTGCCCTCCTGTCTGCCATCCAGTATCCTATGCAGTATGCCGATATCCTGACTGTTTGCTATGACCATGTCCACATTGGACTTAGTGGCAATCCTGGCTGCAATCAACTTGGTGTTCATGCCGCCGGTGCCCACACTGCTTCCCGTGCTACCCTTGCCCATATCCATCAAATCATCCGTCAGCTCGTCCACCTGGGAAATAAACTCCGCATCCGGGTTCTTCCTGGGATCATCCGTATATAGACCGTCAATGTCGGACAAAAGAATCAATAAGTCCGCCTCCACCAGAGCTGCCACCACTGCGGACAGCGTATCATTGTCGCCAAACTCAATCTCGTAAGTAGCGATGGTATCATTCTCATTCACAATGGGAATTGCCCCCATCCGAAGCAGCTCAGAGAAAGTATTATGTGCATTATAGCGGTTCAGATTATCCACGATGGTATTCTTAGTCATCAATATCTGTGCCGCCACCTGATTGTATTCCGCAAAAAGTCGCTGGTAAATCATCATCAGTCTGGCCTGTCCCACAGCGGAACATGCCTGCTTCACCGCAAGAGATTCCGCCTGACTGTCCACCCTCACATCTTTCAGATTCACCGCATTCTTCCCTGCCGCAATAGCACCGGAGGTCACCAGAATCACTTCCTTCCCCTGATTCCTGATGTCGCTGAGCTCCCGCACCAGCCTTTCCATCCGGATATAATCCATATCGCCTGTCTCTCTATGGGTCAGAGAAGAAGATCCAATCTTAACCACGATCCGCTTCTTGTTCCTCATCTGTTCTCTCAAAGTACTCATATCATCATTCCGCCTATCTGTGTACTCACGTTACTTCTATTTCACTTCATATCATATAAAAGCCACGCTTTAACTGACTAAACTGTATCATATTTTACTTTATTTTCACTACACCGTCAATTAAAAATCCTTTTTCAGTTTCCCCATTTTTCAGTAGGCTTGCTACTGTTCACCATCAGTTTCCCACAAGTGACGGCAGCGTGCGGCGGGTATGCCCCCACAAACGCGGCAACGCTCCGCTGAACTGTGTTCAGCGTGGGAACCTAACTGCTAACTTCGACTAAGGTGCGAAAGTACCGCACCTAAGTCTACGTAGGCAGTGGATTT
>JAFLRO010000041.1 GCA_022511425.1 Acetatifactor sp. | reverse complement strand
TAATGCGCTCCCCTTCCGGTTTCTTCTATATTATATGATTTTTTATGATATGACTGCGGTTAGAGTTTGTATATTGGTTACCAAAAATGGAATCGTGAAACACTATACACCAATTCTTTTGGGGGCGCAAGTATTTTTTAGAAAACAATTTGACTACCATTTGAAACGGTTACTGTTCACGCCATGCTTATTTCAGGCCAGCCCTGTCACTCGCAAGAATTATATTCAAACAGCTACAAGACGGGGTAAAAAAGAAGCTGCAAGCCTTGGGGGGCTTCCAGCATTCTTGGGGGTAGAGCTATTTCAGTCGAAACAGGAACAGCTGATAGGGGAATCGAACCCCTGTTTCCGCCGTGAGAGGGCGGCGTCTTAACCGCTTGACCAATCAGCCATTTTTCTGTCCGCGAGAGCGGTACTTGCTTATAATAATACATCGGTTCCAAAAATGCAAGTACTTTTTTTGTTTTTTTCATACCAAGTCAAAAAGACTCAGTTGATTGGACTCCGGCAGGTCGCCCAGCAGATTCAGGGAGGCCATCAAGTCCACAACAGTCTTGGAAACCTTCGTGCGCTCCCGGAAGTCGTCCCTGGAAAGGAACGGACCGTCCTTAGCCGCCTCCACAATGGCATCCGCCGCTTTCTCGCCCAATCCTTCAATACTGTTGATAGACGGCATCAGTTTACCGTCTATGATCTGGAAGGACCTTGACTGCGCCCGAAAGATATCGATGGGCATGAACTCATAGCCCCTTGCGTACATCTCCTGTACGATCCTCATATCACTGTATGCCGCTTCCTCCTTGTTGGAAAGAGGCACAGCGCCGCTCTCCTTGTTGGATACCGCGTCCATCCGGCGCTTATAATCCGCCATAATAGTTTCCAGGTGTTCCTTTCCCTGACACATGAGTTCATAGGAGAAAGCCTTGGCACGGATACTGAAGAATGCACCGTAATATGCCAGCGGATAATGAATCTTACAGTAACCGATCCGCCATGCCATCATTACATATGCTGCGGCATGTGCCTTGGGAAACATATACTTGATCTTTTCGCAGGACCAGATATACCAGTCCGGCACATTATGGTCCAGCATATCCTGCTTCCACTCTGGCCACTTTTCGCATTTCCCTTTGGCGACGGTTCCCTTTCGAACCGCCTCCATGATTTTAAAAGCCGTCTCGGACTCCATACCCATCTGAATCAGGTAAGTCATAATATCGTCACGGGTACAGACAGCTGTTGACAAGGTTGCCTTTCCCTCCTGAATCAATGTCTTCGCATTTCCCAGCCAGACATCAGTACCGTGGGACAGACCTGAAATACGCACCAGGTCTGAAAAAGACTGAGGTTTTGCGTCTATGACCATCTGCATGGCAAAATCCGTTCCGAACTCTGGAAGGCCAAGAGCTCCCAGTTTAGTGCCGCCAATCTGGTCAGGGGTAATGCCCAGGGCTTCAGTGCTCTGGAACAGCGACATGACATCTTTTCCGTCCAAAGGAATAGTCAGCGGATCTACACCGGTCATATCCTGGAGCGCTCTGATCATGGTGGGATCATCGTGTCCCAGTATATCCAACTTCAGCAGATTGTGATCAATGGAGTGATAATCGAAATGGGTGGTGACGGTATCCGTCTCCATATCGTTTGCAGGATGCTGCACCGGAGTAAAAGAGTTAATATCCTGCCCCAGGGGCAGCACTACGATTCCCCCAGGGTGCTGGCCGGTACTCCTGCGCACACCGGTACATCCCAGCGCGAGGCGCTCCATCTCACTGT
This sequence comes from Acetatifactor sp., assembly GCA_022511425.1. Lineage (GTDB taxonomy): Bacteria > Bacillota > Clostridia > Lachnospirales > Lachnospiraceae > Acetatifactor. Next base: position 24,345 of record JAFLRO010000041.1, on the reverse strand, counting down.
GACGTTTCGTCTTACCCTGCTCCTCAAAATACTTCCGCACATAGCCGTATGCTGTCTTATCTGCCAGGGTCGCTATGGTGCCCGCCCGGAAAGTCTGACCTGCGCCGAAAATAACCTCCGTATACTTATGAGCCTTAGATTGGTACTCTCCTGAAAAATTCAGATCGATATCCGGCTCTTTATCTCCCTTGAATCCCAGGAAGGTCTCAAAGGGAATATCAAAGCCCTCCTTGTGGAGCGGTTCCCCGCAGACAGGACAGCTTTTGTCCGGCATGTCCACTCCTGCCTTGCCCGCAAAGGCTTTCACCTCGTCGCTGTCAAAATCCACATAATGGCATTTGCTGCAATAATAGTGAGGACTTAAGGGATTTACCTCCGTGATTCCGGACATGGTTGCCACAAAGGAGCTCCCCACAGATCCCCTGGAACCTACCAGATAACCGTCCTCTACGGATTTCCATACCAGCTTCTGGGCAATGATATACATCACTGCAAAGCCGTTGCTGATGATGGAATTCAGCTCCCTCTCGAGCCTCTCTTCCACAATGGCAGGAAGCTCCGGTCCGTAAATCTCATGAGCTTTTGCGTAACAAATGTCCGTCAGGGTCTTATCACTGTCCGCAATGACAGGAGGGCACTTGTCAGGCCGCACCGGGGAGATAGTCTCCACCATATCCGCGATCATGTTGGTATTCTTTACTACCACCTCATAGGCCTTGTCACTTCCCAGATAGGAAAATTCCTCCAACATCTCCTCTGTGGTATGCAGGAACAATGGCGCCTGATCGTCAGCGTCATTATACCCCCACCCTGCCATGATGATGCGGCGGTAAACCTCATTCTCCGGATCCAGGAAATGGACATCGCATGTGGCCACCACAGGTTTGTGGAACTGTTCGCCAAGCTTGACAATACGCCTGTTGATATCACGGATATCCTCCATAGAATTAATATTCCGGAATTTCTCCGAGGCAATCATAAATTTATTGTTGGCACTGGGCTGAATCTCCAGATAATCATAGAAATTTACCAGCCTTGCTATCTGCACATCACTCTGTCCGTCCAACAGTGCCCGGTACAGCTCACCCGCCTCGCAGGCACTTCCCAGGATCAGTCCATCCCGGTATTTCATCACCAAGCTCTTGGGAATCCTGGGATGGCGGTTTGCATAATAGGTCAGATGGGACTCGGATACTAACTTATAAAGATTAATGCGTCCCAGGTCATTTTTTGCCAGAATGATGGTATGGTAGGTAGGTAATTTCCGCACTAACTCCACACTGGATTTCCCCAGCTCATTTACCTGCGCCAAGGTATGAATATCTCGCTCTGTAAGTATCTGAATAAATCGCACAAATATCAGGGCAGTGCACTCTGCATCGTCAACTGCCCGATGATGATTCTCCAGAGAGATATTTAAGGTCTTTGCCACTGCATCCAGAGTATGCTTTGCCTGATTTGGCAAAAGCACCCTGGCAATCCCTACCGTATCCACATAGGTGAAATCCCAGGAAAGCCCCTGTCTCCTGGCGTTCTCCTGGATAAAGCTCATGTCGAAGTTGGCATTGTGGGCCACCAGTACGCAGTCTCTGGCAAATTCCAGGAACCGGGGCAGTACCTCCTCAATGACAGGCGCATCCACCACCATATCGTCCCTGATACCTGTCAGCTTCTCAATTTCAAAAGGAATAGGAGTTTGAGGATTCACAAATGTTGAAAAATGATCCACAACATTTCCGCCGCTGACCTTTACCGCACCAATCTCGATAATGCGGTTGTTCACGGGAGAAAAACCAGTGGTCTCTATGTCGAATACTACAAAGTCCTCCTGTAGATTATTATTCCGGTCGTTTGTAACGATCTCCTTCAGATCGTCCACGAGATATGCTTCTACACCGTAAAGAATCTTGAAAAAGTCCTGCTTGTCAGGATTTTCATCCCCTGCCTCCTCGCGCTTTTTCTTTTCCGCCTTCCACAGATCCTCCCAAACATGATTTGCATCCGTAAACCCTTGAACCACGCCGTGGTCTGTCAGTGCAATAGCTCTGTGTCCCCATTGATAAGCACGTTTTACGATATCAGAGGCTTCAGATACTCCATCCATATCACTCATCTTGGTGTGACAGTGAAGCTCCACCCGCCTATGTGCAGCGTTATCCATACGGTGCTCTGTAAAATCGGGAATCTTCTTGATACCGTACAGGGAGCCTATAGTCAGCTCATGATCGTAGCGATCCAGGGAAACCAGACCTCGCACCTTCACGAATATTCCCTCTTTCAGGCTTCCTGTAATCTCCTTCAGCTGTTCGTTCTGAAGGTAAAGCTTTACTGTCATGGAGTCCGTAAAATCAGTGACAACAAAAATGAGAATCGTCCTTTCGTTTCGAATCTCCCGAGCATCCAGCTTCAGAACCTTCCCCCGTATTGTCACTTCCCCAATCTCGCCCTCAATATCCTCAATGGGCATAGCCTCATTCTCAAAATCCCGGCCGTAGATTAAATCGGGATTGTCCGAATTCTTGAGCGGACGTATCCGTTCTCCTCCTGCTTTAAAGCCTTCTCCCTTACGAAAATCACCACGCCGGGAACCTTTTCCTTGAAAATCCCTTGTGCTGCCGGAGAGTTTGGCACCTTTTCCAGTGCTATTGGGGCTGACATCTGTGCTACCAGTAGTCTGAATGTCCTGTGTTGCCTGTGTTTCTGCCAGATCCATACCACTCGCTTCCATCCCAGTTGTGGTTGTCCCAGAAGTCTGAGTTGACCCCTCTGCAGGAATATCTGCAGATGCCTGACTGACGTTCTCAACGCTCTGTCCGTCTGCATTCCCCCTTGAACGCCGATAGATTTCGTTTACCTTCATCTGAAGCTTTAGCTCATCATCCTCGGCAAATTTTCCTGTTTTCGCCTCCCGATAGGCAATCTCAACCCCCGCCTTCAAGCCGCAGCGTTCCACCAATACTTTTTCCAGTATTCTGACAAGTTCCGACTCCTTTGTCCGGTTCAACACCGTATCTTCAATCGTAAGCTGAATGGTATCAGAGCCGGGATAAGCGATTTCTGCCGTCCGAAAAGCGTTGTACTCAATGTGACTGTACTCCCTAAATTCTGCCAGAATACTCTCCCTGTAAATTTCCATCAGATTCTCCAGAGTATACTGGGATGAGAGCTCAAACCGTTCCTGAATCCGCACAGTCAGATTGGCATTAGGAAACAGTTGTTTTTTTATTTCACCCTCCGCTGCCCAAATGTCCTCTTTGAGAATCAGTCTGGTACTGAACAGGTAAATCCGCATGGAATCCTTATTCTTTGTAGCGGACACTCTCTCCACATCAGCCACAGCCAGCCTGTCGTGCAGGGGATTGTCAATCTTTAATGTTGGAAACACTTCAAAAAAGGGTTTTGTCATTGTTTTAGCTCCAATTGTCCAGTTCATCTTTCAGTACATCTAACAGCTGCTCCTCCGGCACTTTGCGGACGATTTCGCCCTTTTTGATCAGCAGCCCCTCTCCCTGGCCTCCTGCAATCCCGATATCGGCCTCCCTGGCTTCTCCAGGACCATTCACGGCACACCCCATTACAGCCACTTTGATGTCCAGAGGATAGTCCTCCACCAGTTTCTCCACCTTTGCCGCAAGACCAATCAAATCTATATTTGTTCTGCCGCAGGTAGGGCAGGAAACCACCTCAATACCGCCCTTCTTAAGACCCAGGGTGCGCAGAATCAGCTTTGCCGCCCTAATCTCCTCCACAGGATCCCCCGTCAGTGATACCCTGACAGTATCACCGATGCCCTGATTCAAAATCAGTCCCAGGCCAATGGCAGACTTGATACTGCCGCTTTGGACTGTACCAGCCTCGGTAATACCCACATGCAGAGGATACCGGGTCCGCTCCGCCAGCAGTTCATGAGCCTTTATGCACATAAGCACATCGGAGGATTTGATGCTGATAACAAGATTGTCATATCCTTGCTGCTCAATCATATGTACTTTATCCAAAGCGCTCTCCACGATACCCTCAGCGGTGACACCTCCGTATTTTTCCAGCAGTTCCTTTTCCAGAGAACCGCTGTTTACCCCCACGCGGATGGGAATATTCCGCTCCTTTGCCGCCTTCACCACTGCTCCCACCTTATCAGGACCACCGATGTTGCCCGGGTTGATACGAATCTTGTCAGCTCCGTTTTCTATGGCTGCAAGAGCCATCTTATAATCAAAATGGATATCTGCCACCAGGGGAATATGGATCTGTTCTTTTATCCGAGCCAGAGCCTGAGCCGCCTCCAGGGTGGGCACAGTACAGCGGATTATCTCACAGCCCGCCTGCTCCAGTCTGAGGATCTGAGCTACTGTGGCATCCACATCCTCCGTTCTTGTATTGGTCATGGACTGGATTCTGATGGGGCTTCCTCCGCCCACCCAGACATCCCCTATCCGTACTTTCCGCGTCTCGTCTCTGTGCATAGCGCCTTCCTTTCCCACTGTGCCGGTGTACTGACACATTCACATTTCGTAAAGTATCTCGCTCATTCCAGCCACAGTCAAACCGCAATTTACGGTCATTAAATATATACCGTCATACAAGATATTGTACCATAGAATTTCCAATACCTCAATTTATTTTTGCCGAAAAACATCCGGGACTGACCTGCACTGCCAAATTCTCCAGACAGAGACGGATCAGGCAGGTATTTAGATTAATACCGCTTTGAATTACGCTTCCTGGAAGCTTCTCCCTGATTTCCTCCACTGTCATGGGATGAAGCTCCAGTATGCTGTAAACCGCCATCAGCTCCGGAGGTAGGCTGACTGCGGTACTTCCAATCTCCGCTGTATCTTCCGCCCGTTTGTTGCCTGTCTTTCTGCGAACGCCAAGTTTCCGCTCCAGCAGTCCGTATAAATCCCTGATAAGTTCCTGCGGATTTAACAGCGGAACAGCCCCCTGACGGATCAAACGGTTGCAGCCATCGCTGAGTCTGTCTGTGATCCTGCCGGGCACTGCATAGACTTCTCTGCCCTGCTCCAGAGCCATGTCCACCGTGATCAGAGTTCCGCTTTTCTCCCGTGCCTCTACCACAACCACTGCGTCCGCCAGACCGCTGACAATCCGGTTCCTGGGTGGGAAATTCCGTGCCATGGCCGGTGTTCCCGGAGGGTATGAGGACACCAGACAGCCCTGCGACCACAGCCTGTCATAGAGTTTCCTGTTCTCCTTCGGATAACATATGTCAACTCCGCATCCCAACACCCCGCAGGATTTGCCCCCTGTGTCAAGTGCCGCCTGCTGGCTGATTCCATCAATGCCCCGAGCCATGCCGCTGATCACCGTAATGCCATGACGCCCCAGCTCTTCTCCCAGCTGTTTCGCTAAAAAGCTGCCGTACTGGGAACAGTCCCGGGCACCGATCACAGCCACAGTGGGCTCTCCCTCCTGCGGCAGATGCCCTCTGACAAACAGCCCGTAAGGCGGATCCGGAATCTCTCTAAGCTTCTTGGGGTACAGACTGTCTGCCAGTGTCACCAGCCGTACTCCCTTAGCCCTTAACTTCTCATATTCCTCTCTGGGCTTCCACTTTTCTGTAAATTGTTTCAGGCTCTCCACCTGTTTATCCTTCAATACCTGGCTCCACTTGTCCGTCCCGGCATAGTAAGCCCCCTGTGCATCCCCACACAGTTCAGCCATTCTCACAAGCTGCTTGTTGCTGATGTCCGGAAAGCTGCACAGCCAAAGTTCGTAAGGCAGTTCACAGTCCCTGTATTTTTCCTGATTCATTCTTTACACCCCTATGCCCGCCCTGACGGGCGTTATATTCAATAGTTTGGAAATATCTTCCCGTTTTTAAGGGCTTAGTTCCAATATTCCAGTGCCGGTCTGTAAAAAGCAGCCTCTAGCAGATGCTCTGTGCTGATCCTGTCCGCTTCTTCCAGATCCGCTATAGTCCTTGCTACCTTCATAATTCTATGGTAAGCTCTGGCACTGAGCTGCATAGAATGGTATAGCTGCTCCATACAAGCCTGCTCTTTTTCTCCCAGCGGACAGAAGCGTTCTATGTCAGAGACATCAATGTCCGCATTGAAGCGATACACAGTACCTGTATAGCGCTGTTCCTGAAGTTTTCTGGCTCTCTGTACCCGCTGTCTGATCCGGCTGCTGCTCTCCTCCGGACTGTCGTTTCTCAGGCTCAGCACATCCACAGGCTGAAGCTCTATACAGAGATCCATCCTGTCCAGGATAGGACCGGACACCCTGCCCATATACTTTCTAACCTGCGGTTCCGTGCAGCGACATCGGTTCCTGTCGGGATAATAGCCGCAGGGGCATGGGTTCATGGCACATACCAGCATAAAATCACTTGGATAAGTCACATTTCCGCTAACCCGGAAGATATGCACCCTGTGCTCCTCCAAGGGTTGGCGCAGGCTGTCCAGTACCTCCCGCCGAAACTCCGGCAGCTCATCCAGGAACAATACCCCTCTGTGTGCCAGGGATACCACACCCGGCTTCGGGATGCTGCTGCCTCCAATCAGAGCAGGCTGAGAGATCGTGTGATGTGGATTTTGAAAGGGCCGGGATCTCATCAGGGTCACACCCTCTCCGGTAAGTCCTGCTACACTGGCTACAGTGGTCACCTCCAGGCTTTCCTCCATACTCAGCTTGGGCAAGATTCCGGGAATCCGTTTTGCAATCATGGATTTTCCCGCTCCGGGCGGCCCTACCATCAAAAGGTTATGAAAACCGGCCGCCGCAATCTCCGCCGCACGCCGGGCTGCAGCCTGACCACTCACCTGTTCAAAATCAAGTATCACGGACATCTCTTCCTCAGTGCCAAAATCTGATTGGTTCGGAAGCATCCGCGGCATGATCCTTTCTCTTTCCTCCTCCGTCTCAGCCTTCAAATATTCCAACACCTGCCGGATACCGGCAGCGCCGCGCACCGTAATTCCGGGAATCAAAGCGCCCTCAGCAGCATTCACCTCCGGTACAATGCACTGACGAATCCCCCTGGCAGCAGCCTCCCGGACAATGGGCAATACGCCGCGAACCTTTTTGATCTCACCATTTAAACCCAATTCCCCCAAAAACACTGTGTCTGAAGCTGCACTCTGGGGAAAATAATCAAGAGCTGCCAGCATGCCCACTCCTATGGGCAGGTCAAAGGCAGTACCCTCCTTCCTTTTGTCAGCCGGTGACAAATTTACGGTGATATGGTTGGGCGGCAGATCAAACCCTGCGTTTTTAAGCGCCACACACACTCTCTCCCTGGACTCCCGCACTTCACAGCTGAGCGATCCCACCATGGAAAAGGCGGGGAGTCCCCTCGCAATATCCACTTCCACAGCCACCAGATAGGCTGAAATCCCGTGAATTGCTCCTGCATAAATTGTACTGAACATACAGATACCTCCTGAATTGATTTAAGAAAAGAAACGTGAGATTAACACAAAGATATGCCTTCATAAACAAGCACAAAGCCCGCACAAAAAGATGTAATAATGACCAGATATAGTAATAACGTATGTAATTATAACACATGTAATTTCAACAGATGGAATGGCAATAGATGTAATAATAGCAGATTTAATTTGATGAATACAGTAAATAAAGAACTCAAAAGAACTGGGAAACTGACAAATTAAAGACTGATGCCCCGGAGCCGCCACAGCCACGGCGCGCCTCCGGAGTATCACTGTAAAGACTATAGTAAGCTAATGGGGCGGAATCACATCGGAATCCTCATGGAGGGCTGCCCGTAACGCATTTGCATATGTCTCACTATCCAGACCAATCTTCGAAATTTCGCCTCTAGGCATCCGTCATAACACTGAGCAGTACATCCAGTGTATCGCCGGGCAGCATTTTGAGATAAGCCAGCTACTGTTTATCTGCATTCTCCTGAGATGCATCCTGCATCAAAGGGACATTTTCCATAATATAACGGTTGTCCAAAGTCTTCATAATGTCCACCACCTGAATATCCCTGTTTTCATCAAGAGAAAGATCCAAAATATTGTTGTCATTGAAAGAGAGTACAACAGGTCTCAGAATATCATCAAGATTCTCCGTCAACACCAGTGCCTTCTCGCCAGTACTGAGTTCCACGCTGACGCCGGGGAACAGAATATTGATACACCTGAGCAAAGCATTTACCACTGCCGCATCATAAATTTCAGGATGCGCCTGAAATTCCAGGATTGCCTTGACTTCTGATACAGAGGTGCCCTGAAGGCTCATGGCGGTTATCTCATCATAGCGATTTGCCACCAGCAAAATCTTTGCCGCTAAGGACATCCTGATGTTGGGATCTACTTCTCCCGTATCATCAAAGGACTGCTGAGCGCGGAGTGCCTGTGTGCAGATCCTTTTAATTGATGTGCCTTCAAAAAAGGCATTTTCCAACACCTCGAGACCGGAGATCTGATTCTGAAAGATCTGTTCCTGAACCCGCCCCTGCCCGTCATCACGGCTGAACAAAACCTCCTTGGGAATCTGAAGCTTGCCTATGTCGTGGGAAATAGCCGCATACACTGTCTGAAGCTGTATGTCCACCTTTATATTCATAAAATGGGTGATCAGGGCACAGAGAATGGCTACATTCAGGGAATGTCTGCAGACAAAGTCATCCCTGCCCCTCAGATTTTGATAGAAGTTGATCTTTCCGTCCACATGGCCATATTTTTTTAGGATGGTAGCTGCAATGCTGTCAATTTTAGTCTGATGTCCAGTCGCCAGAAGCTTTTCCAGCTCATCCTGAATAGAGAACACCGTCACGATCTGAAATCTCTCAAACTCCAGATCTTCCTCCGACATGGGAGGAAGGGGTTCCGCCGGCTCCAGAATATATACGCCCAGCAATCCAAAATTCTTAACGCTTTCAATAGTCTGAAAAGTCAGCTTGGAGTCACGCTCAAACAAAAGGACCCCATGCTTATTGTATATGGGCCGCGCTAAACGCATCCCATTCTTCAGATCATCTGCCTCAATAAATTTCATGTCAACCCCGTTCCTCCGCTGTAGTTATAATACCTATAGTTCTATTATATACATTCCTCCCGAAAAACACAATAAAAAATACTGTAGGCTCATTCAAATTTGTCTCTAAGCTTTTGTAGCGCTTTCTTTTCAATACGGGACACGTAACTGCGGGAGATGCCCAGTTTCTCGCCTATCTGGCTCTGGGTGGCCTCCGGAGCCCCGCTCAGACCATATCGCAGAACCAGAATCTCCTTCTCTCTGTCTGTCAGCACCTCGTCCAGTAGCCTAAAGAGCTTTTTTATATTGCCGCTCAACTCCATGTTTTCAATGATATCGGGCTGTTGCTGTTCAATCACATCCACCAGATGAATCTCGTTGCCCTCTTTGTCCTGACCGATGGGCTCAAACAGGGACACTTCCCGGGATATTTTCTTCTTTCCGCGAAGCAGCATCAGAAGCTCATTATCTATACAGCGACAGGCATAGGTAGCAAGTCTCCCTTTCTTGTCATCAAAGGTATCTATGGCTTTGATCAGACCGATGCAGCCGATGGAAATCAGATCCTCCATGTCCTCATCCGTGTTCTGATATTTCTTGGCAATATGAGCCACCAGTCTTAAGTTGCGCTCAATCAGGATTTCCTTTGCCCGCCGGGCCTCCGCAGGGGTTCCCTCCCGCAGCAGCCTGCACTGTTCGGCTTCTTCTCCTGAAGTCAGCGGTTTTTGAAAGGTCTTCAAAAGGTTCCTCCGTGGATTACTCTCAACAATAGTCTATGAGTTAATTTCATCCACAGTGCCTGTCATGACAGCAAAAACTGCTGCATCACATAGTTACTCACATCCAACCCAAGTTCCGTCAATGCCAGTCTTTCCATCTCCTCTCCGTCACTTCCCCGACAGCGGTTTCGGTACAGAAGACCTTCCTTGATGTTTCTCTCAATCACATCCCCATAGATTTCTTCCAGGCTTCGGCCAAAGCATCCTTTAAACTCCGCCGGATTCACACCTTCCGTCAAGCGCAGACCCAGGAACATAAATTCCTCCATTTGCTCCTCCGCGCTTAATCTCTGCACATTCTCCTGACAATCTGTAGGAACTTCTATATAGCGAGCCATATCACGCGTGTTATTAAAACGAATGTTATTAATTAGCGAGGCGGCTCCCACGCCCAAGCCCAAGTATTCTCGTCGTTTCCAATAACCGCTGTTATGCCGACAGAAAAATCCCTCTTTCGCATAATTGGAAATCTCATATCTTGTATAGCCTGCCTGGGCGAGAATGCGTTTCGTCTCATGATACATGGCACGATCCGTATCCTCATCGGAAATCTCCAGGCTACCGGTCCTTGCCATTTCAAAAAAGGGAGTACCCTCTTCCAGGATCAGGCTGTAAGCGGATATATGCTCCGGTGCCGGCTTAAGTGAAAGCACCTTTTCCAGAGTGGCAAGATAGCTTTTCAGGCTTTGACCCGGCAGTGCACTCATCACATCCACATTAATGTTAGTAAATCCTACCTCTCTCGCTGCCTGATAGGTCTCAAGAAACTGCTGCCAGGTGTGAACTCGTCCCAGGACACGCAGCTCCCCGTCATTCGCAGATTGGAGTCCGATGCTGAGACGGTTCAGCCCTGCTCCTCGGTAGCGCGCCAGCTTTTCCCTGTCCACAGTTCCAGGATTGACTTCAATAGTCAATTCAGAATCAGGAGCCAGTCGGTAATTCTCCTTCACAGCTTTCAGCAACTCTTCCATCTGTTCGGCCTCAACAACCGAGGGTGTTCCACCCCCTAAAAATACGGAGGTGACCAGGTACTCCCGGCACACCTCCGCCCGCTCCTTCGTCTCCCGGATCAGTGCCTCCATATAGCTCCGCTTTTCTTCAGAACCCGCAGGCTCTGATAGAAAATCGCAATACAGACATTTCCTGACACAAAAAGGGATATGAAAATATAATTCCAATTCTTTACTTTCTGTCATCCAGCTTCAACACACTCATAAACGCTTTCTGAGGGATTTCAACACTGCCAATCTGGCGCATGCGCTTCTTGCCCTCCTTCTGCTTCTCCAACAGTTTCTTCTTTCTGGTGATATCGCCTCCGTAGCACTTAGCAAGCACATCCTTGCGCATGGCTTTCACAGTCTCTCTGGCGATGATCTTGCCACCTACGGCAGCCTGGATCGGAATCTCAAACAAGTGCCTGGGAATTTCGTCCTTTAGCTTCTCGCACATCTTCCGGCCTCTCTCATAGGCGGAATCCGCATGGACGATGAAGGACAGGGCATCCACCTCCTCCCGGTTGATCAGGATGTCCAACTTCACCAGCTTTGACGCCTCGTAGCCCTTGATATCATAATCGAAAGAGGCATAGCCCCTGGACCGGGATTTCAGGGCATCAAAGAAATCGTAAATAATCTCATTCAAGGGCAGCTCATATTTTAAGAGGGCCCTGGTACCTTCAATGTATTCCATACCTAAGTAGCGGCCTCTCCGCTCCTGACAGAGTTCCATAATGGAGCCAATATACTCGCTGGTCACCATGATCTCTGCGCTGACGATGGGTTCCTCCATGTGTTCAATGGTGGAAGGATCCGGCAGATTGGAAGGGTTAGTCAACTCAATGACCTCCCCATCCGTCTTGTATACCTTGTACACAACGCCTGGAGCTGTGGTCACCAGATCCAGGTTGTACTCCCGCTCCAAACGTTCCTGGATGATTTCCAGATGGAGGAGTCCCAGAAATCCGCAGCGGAAACCGAAGCCCAGCGCTACCGAGGTCTCCGGTTCATAGTTCAGGGAGGCATCGTTCAGCTGCAGCTTCTCCAGAGCATCCCGCAGATCCGGATACTTTGCTCCGTCAGCAGGGTACATGCCGCAGTACACCATGGACAGCACCTTCTTGTAGCCGGGCAGGGGCTCTGCACAAGGCCGGTTGGCGTCCGTAACCGTATCGCCCACAGCGGTATCCTTCACGTTCTTGATGGAGGCAGTGATATAGCCCACCATACCGGCGGACAGCTCTTCACAGGGGATGAACTGGCCTGCGCCGAAGTAGCCCACCTCAACAACCTCTTCCTTTGCGCCAGTGGCCATCATTTGTATCATTGTGCCTTTTTTGACGGTTCCTTCCATCACCCGGCAGAAGATAATTACCCCCTTATAGGAGTCATAAATACAGTCAAAGATCAGCGCTTGCAGTGGATTCCCCGGATCTCCCGCGGGAGCGGGCACCTTGGCTACGATCTGCTCCAGCACATCCTCGATGCCGATACCGTTCTTTGCGGATATTAACGGCGCGTCCTGTGCCTCGATACCGATTACATCCTCAATCTCCTCAATAACCCGCTGGGGCTCCGCGCTGGGCAGGTCAATCTTGTTTATTACGGGAAATACGTCCAGATTGTGATCCAGAGCCAGATACACGTTTGCCAATGTCTGCGCCTCAATGCCCTGAGCCGCATCCACCACCAAAATAGCGCCGTCGCACGCCGCCAGGGAACGGCTGACCTCATAGTTAAAGTCCACATGACCGGGGGTGTCAATCAGGTTAAAGATGTACTCCTCTCCGTCTTTTGCCTTATATACGGTGCGCACCGCCTGGGCCTTGATAGTAATTCCTCTCTCCCGCTCCAACTCCATGTTGTCCAGCACCTGGGCCTGCATCTCACGGCTGGTCAAAAGGCCGGTCTGCTCGATGATGCGGTCTGCCAGGGTGGATTTCCCGTGATCTATATGTGCAACGATGCAAAAGTTGCGTATTTTGCTCTGGTCGATTGCTGCCATAGAAAATTCCTCATTTCTCGATTGATATAAAGCGCACAATTATGGTAATTGTATCAGAATTTCCTGTGGTTGTCCAGCAGAGAGGAATAGTTACAATTCCTGATCTGATATTGAAATACTCTTTATGTTCACTTCTCCATCTAAGATAGCCTCAATGATCAGATTACTCCCCTGCCAGTAAAAACGAAACTCTCTTCGAGAACTGGGGGCGGCATCGTAAAAGTCCTCCTCTCGCAAATCAAGCAGTTCCTTACGTTTTTTTCTCTCTATATCTTCCTCGTAAATCACGTCATCTTTCAATAAATAAACTATTCCTTTCTGATATCCAATAATTCTGGTTTTGTTATTCTCTGTACTGTAAATAATCCTACTACTGTCGTTTTCCAAATCAATTTCAAATAACACATCTTTTTTTATATCCTCTTGATACAAAAAGTGTCCTTCTAAGGGATCTTTTGATACCGAGAGTATACCTATTAATTTTTCTCCTTCCACAGTCATGTTGAAAGTGTTTATTTCCGACTTCCTGTACTGCCTATCATTCAAACAGTCAATTTTCTGCCTCTCTGACTCATATCCTTTTTGATAATAAAAATTACTTATGCCAGCATCTTTGGTAAAATAAATCCATTCTCCATCCATCCATATGTCCTCTCCAAAAAAATAAGGCCAACTACCAATAGAGTCGGACAGGAAATTAGACAGAATAACCTCATCATTCTCTTCATCAACAATCTGCATTATACGATATGTATGCCTGGACTTCAGGTAAACTCGCCAAATCCGCCAGCCTTGGTATAAAATTTCCTGGCTCGGTACTATCGAGTCAGTATCCGGAAATTGTTCCAGAAGACTGACGCAATCTTCGTCTGGATTCCCATCAATCGGACAAACGTAAATATCATCACGCCCATACAACAAATTGCCATCATACACTGTCATGCGGCCACAATGCCTTGTTTCCAAGAACAATTCATATATGCGGCTTTCCCTGTCATATCGCCATATTTTCTCAGGATCTTGCACCCATCCTACATCTGTCAAAAAAAATATGTATTCATCACATACCGCAAAATTATCTATGGCTCCATCCTCACCATCTTCGTACCTGACACTGTTGATTATCTCCTGTTCTGAAACAGAAAACTGGTGTATTTCCCTATATGTAGTAAAATAATAATCATCTTCTCCATTATTTTTACTGCCGTTTATATTCATCACCACATATAGGCTATTGGGGTTATTTTGGTTATTATAAGTGCAGCCACTGCACAAACATAGAATCAAACAACAAACAATCAAAATCTTTTTTATCTTTTTTTCAAACATTGCTTTCTCCCTGCTGACTACTAATAGGTTTAGCATCACCTCTAATAAAACAAAAGATGATATCCAAATAAACGCAAGAAATTAATATAACGAGATTAGTAAATGCAGACAAATAATTTGTTTACGTCATATTCCGAAAATACATCCATAATTTCTTTTTGAATTTTTTCATCCTTCATCAAAAAGGAAAAAAATTCTTTTATTTTCGATAGAATATCACATTGATTTCCTTCTTCAATTTTTACAAAACATCTTTGACGTATTTCAAGAATATCAGCAGGCACGCTTTCAATATTTTTCCTTCCTGTAACTCTTAATATATATTCTTGAAACGACTCCCCATTTTGGCTTTCGATATAAAATTCATATTGATATAATTCATATCTGCTGCCCTTACTTACATAAAACGGCATGATAATACAACCGTCAATTAATTGCGGTGATTTATCCATTTCTATGCAACTTATCAATTCGCATAAATTTAACAACTCTTCACCACCTATGATTAACTTCGATATCAAAGGTGTGTATTTATCAAAAAAAGACATATATATCTCCATCAACGACGAAATAAGAAGTCAGCATTTTGTGCCAGCCTCCTCAAAATATCAAGCATCTATGCTGTGCCATTAGGAAATGTAATATACGGAGATACGCATTATGATGCGTAGACATAAATGTATTGTAACATGGAGAAATGTTAATCGTATCTGCCGCCGGTCTCCCAATCTGTGTACATGTTTGCAAAGCTGAACCGAACAATATGATCTCTTGGATATGCACACACTTAGATGCGGCAGCAATAATATTTTGAATTTCTTTTATTTTTATTTCAGCAACCCGAACCTGCGTGTTATAATTTGTATTGATGTTCACCAGATTACACATACAGTTATCACCTCTCTTATCATATTGTAGCTTCGGAAAACTAATGAAAATACTGATGACCTATACGAAAACTTTAGATTTAACTATTTCTAAAGACATACTTATTATAATGGAAGTACACCTTGTTGTCCAGTATTTTTTCCGTAATGTTCAGAATTTCTGTACATTCTTTTAATTGTAGATCAGGAGCATATATCCATTGCTTTGATATAAGTTCAGCGACCAGAGTGCATTCCTTTACCCTCTACTCCCCCGACAGCACCAAATCCAGGATATGCGCCAGCGGATTGCAGGCGTTCATGGCCTCCTCCAGGGTATTGTTCTGAGCGCCCAGCTCTATCAGGAGATACCTTGAGGCAAGATGCATGTTGTAGCGATAGCCCTTCAGGTAAATCTTCCGTGTCAGCCCTGGGTAGTATTCCGCTGCCTTAAGCTGCATCTGAAAGGAAAATGCCAGGTTGTCATCCAGATTTTCATTGTACAGATAGGCAATATTTCCCGTTGTCTTCGTTCTGCTCAGACCGTTGAAGAACATGAAACGTGCGGTAGGCCTGCCATCCAGATCCATGACCAAACGGGTCTTCTCCGGCATTTCATCCCGGTGGAGATCAATGACCACCTGAATGGAGGGATTCTCTTCCAGTATCTGCTCTATAGCGGGCAGGGCGTTGGCGTAGGCATCATTCCTACCCTCCACATCGTACTCTCCCGTGTGATGGATCACTTGATAGCCATATGTATCTCTTAAAATCTGAGCCAGCCTCTCCCCCACACCCTGTATGTTGGTGGAATCATCTCCGGGCACGGAATCCACAAACCCCTCCTGAGAATGAGTGTGATAGATTAGTATCTGCGGACCATCACTGTTCTTGTCTATTGTCATATCCTTTGCCGTCAACTTGTTTACATCCAGCTGGTCGCTGCCGGCCATGGTGTTGGAATCAATGGTGTAAAACTCCTTAAGCAAAGCCTCATAGCTTTCCAATGCGGCTAAATCCACTCGGATCTGTCTGGTATGGGGCACAAAATCACTGAACAGTCCTTGTGCACTCTCTTGCCTCATCTGCATCGCTGCTTCATTCTCTGCCCGAAGGAGCTCCTCCAGAGTGCTCTCAGCACTACTGTCCGTTAAGTCATGTCCAAGTTCAACTCCCAAGCCATCACCTGACTCTATGCTATTCAGACTGAGACTTCCCTCATCGTCAGCCTCCGCCCGCAATATCTCCCACAGACCGTCTCCATAAGCTCCGCCCTGAAGCCCTTCTGTCAGATATCCGTAAAAGGGTAATACACTATCTATCTGTTCCTGAAGGAGCCAGAAGGTCTCATGGTCTCCCTCCAGCGAAACCGCAAGTCCGGACATATAAGTGCTATACAAAGCCCTTGACGCGGTCTCTGCCAGCTCCTGGATCATAGCTCCCTTTAGGGTGTCCGAATTCTCGGTTAGTTCTTCCACTCGTGAACCGCAGCTCTGGGTCAGCATCTGAAAGCCCAGCAGCAGAAATGCGGCCGTCACCAGCTTCCCGATGAAGGCACTGCTCTTGCTCTCTCTTTTTACGGCTAACACTTCCTTTCCCGACACCGCGGTTACAAACTCCATTCATTATATGCTCGCCTCAGTCAGTCCATTCGCATTTCCAGAGCCAGATTGATGCCTTCCGAAACGGTGTAGCTTACACGCTTAATCACCGCATCAATGTCCTTCCCTGTCATATACATGTTGTTCAACTCGGGAAAACTAAACTGCTGCCTGTCCACATATTTTACCGCATCCAGCTCCCTCTCATCCTCTAAAAGCTTCTCCAGAGCATCGGCGACAATAGTGGCAGCATCCACCACCGTGGGAATACCAATGGCAATCACCGGCACTCCCAGACTCTCTTCCGTCAGCGCATTCCTGTGGTTGCCAACTCCGGAGCCGGGCTGAATACCGGTGTTAGTGATTTGAATGGTGCGGTTGAGCCGCCTTGTGCTGCGTGCGGCCAGGGCATCGATGACGATCAGCACATCCGGCGCAGTCTCCTGTACCACACCCTTTACGATCTCCGCCGTCTCCATACCGGTCTTTGCCATGACGCCCGGCTCCAGAGCACTGATCATGTTCATTTTTTCACAGTTATAAGCAGCCGTGCCATATTCCCTAACGATATGTCGGGTTATAAAGAGATTGTCCACAGCCTGAGGCCCCAGGGAATCTGCCGTCACCTCCCTGTTGCCCAGACCCACTACCAACACGGACTGTTCCTTCTCCGAACCTGGCAGTAAATTCAACAGTTCCTCTGCCAGACACTCCGATATTTCCCGGTGATAGTCTTCATCAGGCTCCACCATGGCCGGCGCCTCCATGGTCACATAGATGCCCATGGGCTTTCCCATTGCCTTTGCCGCATTCTTGGTGTCAATCATGACCTTTGTGACCCTGACATCCTCCTGCTCCTTATAATATTCTTCCACCCGGACGCCTCGCAGTTCGCTGTCCGCCTCGCTGATGCTCTCCCTGACCTCCAAAGCCAGGTCCGTTCTCACTTGAAAATTACCCATTGTCCTTCTCTTTTACCTCATTAGAAAACTTGTCAGCTTGCTCTTGTGAGCAAGCTCCCACGGGCAAGCTGCACAATTATTTCTGCATGGCTGAACTGTTACGAATATTATAATTTTTCACCAAAAAACAAGAATTATGTATTGACAAACTCTTAATTATTTACTAAACTACAATAGTATGTTTGCCTTAGTTCTCCGTGTCTGACTGAGGTAAAGCAGGCAGTAAAGAATGTATTTTCAGTTTATACAAAATGGAGGTGTACAACTTGGCTAACATTAAATCCGCGAAGAAGAGAATCTTAGTGAACCGCACGAAGGCTGACAGAAATAAAGCTATTAAGTCCGGTGTAAAGACTGCGATCAAGAAAGTATATGCTGCTATCGAATCCGGTGACAAGGATGCAGCAAAGACTGCTCTGAAATCCGCTACCAAGACCATCGAGATGGCATGCAGCAAGGGCGTTTACCACAAGAACAACGCAGCCCGCAAGGTTTCCCGCATCAGCAGGGCCGTAAACCAGATGGCTTAATTTTACAGGCATAAAACATAAGGTAAGAGCGCCTATACCGTCATGTAGGCGCTCTTTTTGTGTAAGTTACGATCCCGGCGACATATTAATGTCTGTGGCTCCTGCCGCCATGGCTGGCTCCGCTGCTGCTATGGTGATGACCGCCGCCACCGCTGTGGCTGTGTCCACCACTGCTATAACCGCCTCCGCTGCTCGTTTCAATACGTCGGCTGGTCACGGACTTGCGGATAAATTCATCCCGCTGGCTTTTCATTATGGGGTTCCCACCTAATACATAAGCGTTCACCGGCGTGGTATCCTTTTGCTTGTATTGGCTCATATTGGTACGCGAATAACCGATTGTTACTATAATGGGCACCAGAATCACAAGCAGCCAGGGCAATGGCGCTCTCCCTCTCTGACGCAGCTCCGACTCCAAAACATCTATGAATTCCGAATAAGCCTTGTAAGGATTGGTCTCATAATATCTGTCCACGCGGTTCAGAATACGGTCCAGTTCGTAGTCACTCAATTCCCATTCCGCTTTTCCGCTGGTGGATAAATGCTCGCCATTCTGACCCGGATACCAATTGTGGAGCAGGAGCACTCCGTCACCCTCAAAGCTTTTGTTGTAGCCATATCCATTGTCATCCCAGAAGTCGTCCGCGATTGCCTCCATATTAACCTCCCAATAGGGGGAATTATAGCCATATAACTCTGCCGCGTCCCATCCTTCCACCGACTGGTCGATGGTGACAATCACAATGTCCATGCGTATACGCTTCTCCGCTCCGGCAATCTGGCTGCGCAGACGCTCCTCCTCCTCATTGGTCAGCACATTGGCATAGTCATAAACCCGCTCCTTGGGGGCACCGGTATTACCCCGTGGTCTGTTGTTTTTCATTGTCACTATGGCTATCTCTGCCAAAAATATCGTCAGCAGAACTCCAATTATGATAAACAAGACTCGAAAATGCTTTAGATACTGCATTCCAGCCTCTTTTCTGTAATCGTGATGCATTGTTCGTCCCTTCCGCTGCCAAGGGCAGTCTGTGATCTATTATATTGCTGTTCAACAGATAAGCATAGTCAACAGCTTGCTAAGTCAGCACTTTCTGAATATCCGTTGTTTATTTGCTGAATATACCAATTAACTGAATCAATACCAACACCGCTGTAAGACATGCCCAAAGTGTTCCCGAGTATGCCTTGACCTTCTTGTTGGAGATGGGGGGATTTCCCACAATCTTACCGGTCTGTCCGTTCACATAGAAGGGATATTCCTGACCGTTATACTTATATATGTATCTCCACACAGGCAACAGACTAAAATCTGCCTGGCTTCCCCTCACCTGCAGATCACGTTTCAGGATATTTACAGAGCTATATCCGGAATAGCTGTTCTTAAGCAGCTGGTCCGCATCATCGCTCATCTTTTTCTTTGCCCGCCCCTCCACCAGATTGCAAAGCATATTGTATTTTTCCGCATAAAATCCGGACAGATATTCCGGGGAAAATTCCTGCATCTGCCTATAATCGAAGGGTTCCACCAGATCCATCACTTCGTCGGGCATCTGCACGGAAGCATCTACGGGAATCCGTTGAAACTGAATATCCATATCCCGCTGGACATCATAGATCGATGTCTCGGTATAAGCAGTATTTCCACTGGTCCAACTCCTTATCTTAGTGCCCTCCGCCTTGAAATCCCAGTGGGTGTCATAATCGTATAACCAGTAGGGCACATAGACACCCTGCATTTCATTCAACCTTGCCTCAGACAGGAAATCTGTGGGCGAAAACCGACATTTCTTAAATCTCTCTCTCAGAGACTGTTTGCAGATCTCCTTACCCAACTGAAACGGAATGATCATGGTCGGCGCATATTCTCCTTCCACCCTTTCATTCAGAATCAAATAACAGTCACAGCTGGGGCACCTGGTTGCCGAGGTGTGTGTACCCAATGTAATTTCACCGCCGCAGTTAGGACAAATGGTAATTTCTCCCAGACTCTCATCGGTGCGCTCAGCACTTCCCTCACTGTCACAAAAAGGGCAGTACATGTTGTGTTTTTCCGGACTGTATACAGTATTTCCTCCGCAATTCTTACACTTAAAGATCATGCTGTCTCCTTCCCCTCCCTTTAACTCAGCATATCATATTTCCGACGTTTCTGCAAATTATATCAACATTTTCTCAAGCTCCCGCCAATCCCGAATAGTCAGTATTTCTTCCCGCTCCTCGTAGGGCAGGTCGATAGCGCCGATATACCAGACCGGAAACAGTCCTGCTCCCTGTGCGCCTTTTATGTCGCACTCGTATTGGTCACCTATATACCAAACATCCTCCGGAGTAAGTCCTGCCTTCTCCAAAGCCAGCTCAAAAATCCGTCTATTGGGCTTTCGGAACAAATACTCGCTGGTAGCAAGGATAAACTCAAAGTGATTGTCCGGAAGCAGGGAATTGATTCGCTCCTCCAGCGCGCTGCCGCAAAAAGCGATATTGCTGACCACTCCGGTCCTTACATTGTGTCGATCTAAAAACGCCAGAAAATCCCGGATGCCCTCCGTAGGTATACCGGGTGCAGCTGCATCCCAGAATATCCGATCGATTTCTTCCGGGGGCAGCGGAATCTCAATACCCTGAGATTCATAGAGATAGGCGGTAAACATATGGTTGGGAACTTCCACTTGGAACAGGTGCCTGTTCAAAGGATCGAACCGCCCCAATTCCCTGTTGATTTCATCAGCAGCCTCCTGAACCTGTGCTGCTGTCTTGTTATATTTATTCCTGACCGCATGCTGCAGAACCGCTTCCGTTCCTTTCACACCGTCGAATTTGGCTTGGTTTATCAAGGTCTGACCGTAGTCAAAGAGAATCATTTTAGGGAGTTTCATTGGGGTACCTCACATTCAAGAAATATTGAGTGGCATTAAATTCCACTAAGCAGATTATAGCACAAGAAAAAAGGCTCTGCTATTGGCAAATCAATACCCCGCGGGAATATACCAAAAATCAAAGCCTTTTCAACATATTCGTCTCTTTTTGTCTGATCTTATCTGTCCAGAATATTACTTGTAATTCACGATCTGGCCAAAGTCGGGCTTCAGGGAAGCGCCGCCCACCAGGCCGCCGTCGATATCGGGCTGTGCAAACAGCTCGGGAGCGCTGGATGCGGAAACACTGCCGCCATACTGGATGCGGATTGCAGCTGCGGTAGCATCGTCATAAATCTCTGCAATGCAGTCGCGGATAGCTTTACAAACCTCCTGTGCCTGCTCAGTGGTAGCTACCTTGCCGGTGCCGATGGCCCAGATGGGCTCGTAGGCGATAACTGCGGCTGCTGCCTGAGCTGCGGTCACATTCAGGAATGCAATCTTGATCTGCTGACGGATGAAGTCGATGGTCACGCCCTGCTCTCTCTGGGTGAGGGACTCACCGCAGCAGATGATAGGAGTAATATTGTGCTCAAAGGCCTTCAATACCTTCTTGTTTACAGTTTCGTCAGTCTCAGCGAAGTACTCTCTGCGCTCGGAGTGACCGATAATGACGTATTTTACGCCTGCATCGGTGAGCATATCGGGAGCGATCTCGCCTGTGAATGCTCCCTTCTCCTCGAAGTACATATTCTCTGCACCGATCTGGATATTCGTTCCCTTAGCTGCCTCTACTGCAGGAATAATGTCGATAGCGGGTACACAGAATACCACATCAACATCATCATTCTTTACTAAAGGCTTTAAGGTCTCGATTAAGCTTACTGCCTGGCTGGGAGTCATGTTCATCTTCCAGTTGCCGGCTATGATTTTCTTTCTTGCCATTTTCTTTTCCTCTATTATTTTCTTGTTGCTATGTTTTAGGTTAATGCAAGTGCATGGGTGGAGGTGTCCACTAGGAACGCCCGCAGTCAGCCGCCATTCTCAGGCGGACACGCTTCCGCTTGAGACGGAACGCAGCGGACACTAAGCTCGAAAGTACCTCGCTAAGTGCCGGCGTTCCTTTACAGTCCACCTGAGAACAGCGGCCGACTGCGGGCTGTTACCTGCTGAAAAACACTTGCAATAGCACTGGAGAAATTGCCTGACGGCATTTCCCCAGGGGATGTTACGATGATTTACATAAATTTATTTGTCGTCAGCCGCAGCCACACCAGGAAGCACCTTGCCCTCCAGGAACTCCAAAGAAGCTCCGCCACCGGTAGAGATATGGCTCATCTTGTCGCCGAAGCCCAGCTGGTTTACTGCTGCTGCAGAGTCGCCGCCGCCGATGATTGTGGTTGCGTCGGTCTCAGCAAGAGCCTTTGCCACTGCGATAGTGCCTGCTGCCAGGGTAGGATTCTCGAACACGCCCATAGGTCCGTTCCAAACTACGGTCTTAGCGCTCTTTACAGCATCTGCAAACAGCTCCTGGGTCTTAGGTCCGATGTCCAGACCTTCCATATCGGAAGGAATCTTGTCTGCGTCAACATAGGAGATTTCCACAGGTCCGTCAATGGGATTGGGGAAGCTCTTTGCGATGGTGGTATCAACGGGAAGAAGCAGCTTCTTGCCCAGCTTCTGTGCCTTATCCATCATCTCCTTGCAGTAATCGATCTTCTCATCATCCACAAGGGAGTTACCCACTTCCATGCCCTGAGCCTTTAAGAAGGTATATGCCATACCGCCGCCGATGATCAGGGTGTCGCACTTCTCAAGCAGGTTGGAAATCACGTTCAGCTTATCAGCAACCTTTGCGCCGCCCAGAATGGCCACGAAGGGTCTCACGGGATTCTCAACAGCGTTGCCTAAGAAGTTGATCTCCTTCTGCATCAGATAACCTACTACGTTCTCGCCGCCCTTCGCGGTGATGCACTTGGTCACGCCCTCAACGGAAGCATGTGCTCTGTGGGAGGAACCGAATGCGTCGCACACATAAAGGTCTGCCAGGTCTGCCAGCTCCTTGCTGAACTGCTCACCGTTCTTGGTCTCCTCAGAGCCGCGGAAACGGGTATTCTGAAGCAGAACTACATCGCCCTCCTTCATAGCCTCAACAGCCTTGGTTGCCTCTTCGCCGGTCACGTTGTAGTCACCTACGAACACAACCTCCTTGCCCAGCTTCTCGGACAGTCTCTTTGCCACAGGGGCCAGGGATTCTCCCTCGTTGGGGCCATTCTTTACTTTGCCCAGATGGGAGCAGAGAATCACCTTGCCGCCGTCATCGATCAGCTTTTTGATAGTAGGAAGCGCTGCCACGATACGGGTCTCGTCGGTGATCTCACCGTTCTTTAAGGGAACGTTGAAGTCGCATCTTACCAGGACTCTCTTTCCCTTTGCGTTGATGTCGTCAACTGATTTCTTGTTCAATCCCATTTTTATTCCTCTTTCTGCTGCTTCTAGCAGCGTTTTATAATAACATTCTCTTTTTACAAAAGCGTTCCTTTAATCAATCGGAATCGTCATTCATCCTTATTGGAGCGATATCTTTTCATTAAAATAAAAAAACTGCAAACCCAAATCAAAGCGCAGAGTATGCCCAGAACAAACATAAAAACTGAGTCGTTATATGTTTTATAAACAATTTCAACTATAACTCTGACTGTCCAAATTACCGCGCATATTCCATAGAGAATCACAGTGAAAAGGTTTGTTTTTTTCACAGGAATACCCCCGTAAATTCCGATTTATATTACACCAATGTAAAAAGGAGTCCGGTCCTGCGACCGGACCCCTTATAGGCCTTCGTTTGACTGCTATTAGCCAAGCTCGCTGAAGTACTTGATAGTACGAACCATCTGAGAGGTATAGCTGTTCTCGTTGTCATACCAGGAAACAACCTGTACCTGAGTATTGCCGTCCTCCATGGGAGCTACCATGGTCTGGGTTGCATCAAAGATGGAACCGTAGGTGCTTCCGATGATGTCGGAGGATACGATCTCGTCGGTGTTGTATGCGAAGGACTCGGTTGCTGCTGCCTTCATAGCTGCGTTGATCTCGTCCTTGGTCACTGCACCCTTCACAACTGCTACCAGGATGGTGGTAGAACCGGTGGGGGTAGGTACACGCTGTGCGGAGCCGATCAGCTTGCCGTTCAGCTCAGGGATAACAAGGCCGATTGCCTTAGCTGCACCGGTGGAGTTGGGAACGATGTTCTGAGCGCCTGCACGGCTTCTTCTCTTGTCGCCCTTTCTCTGAGGTCCGTCAAGGATCATCTGGTCGCCGGTATAAGCGTGAACGGTGGTCATGATACCGCTCATGATAGGTCTGCAGTCATTCAGAGCCTTAGCCATGGGAGCCAGGCAGTTGGTGGTGCAGGAAGCTGCGGAGATAACGGTATCCTCGGGCTTCAGGGTC
>JAFLRO010000040.1 GCA_022511425.1 Acetatifactor sp. | reverse complement strand
TCCTTAGTCTAGCCTGTCTGCCAATTCCAGCACTTCCGCATTCAGCAAAATTAATCATAGCATTGCATACAAAAAAAGTCAATTGTTTTTTTCTCTATTATGTGATAACATTACCTACAGCACTAAATCATGTTGCAATATACATAATTATGGAGGAAATTACAATCATGAAAAAAGCAGTATCACTTTTGGCAACGGTAATAACAGTAATCTCATTGGCTTCCTGCGGATCTAACAGCAGCAGCGGACAGACTTTCGGAAACAACAATACCAATAATCAGACCAATACTCAAAATGGGACTGGCAATCAGGACAACAGTCTGTCGGAAGATGATTTGTGGAACAATGAATACATTGAAGGCGAAGTCGGTGCAACTATGAGCACCGCCTGGTTCGACTTTAATGTAAAGAGCGCCACTCTGTATAGCGAGTATAATGGAAACACTCCCTCCGAGGGATATCAGTTCCTGGTACTGGAGGTGTGGCTAAAAAATACGTTTAATGAGACCGTCCCCATGTACTGGTATGACTTTCCTGTGGATTGGGATGATCCTGATGCTTGGGTGTATCCCGTAAGCATGACAGTGGATGGCAAGGAGTTTACGGAAGAGGAAGAAGAATATAGCTTGCGCAGAGCCGGAAGTGCGAACCTTGTAATGGTCTATGAAGTTGCTGAGGGATATGACGAGTTTTACGTATATTTTGGTGAAGAATATGAAGATGGTACTACAGGCAATATATTAAGTGTATACCTTACTCCTGAGCAGAAGTAGATTCTGAATCCGTCCTTCTTCATAGATTACAGATCTGACACAAGTGCATTTTATATAATTTTATCTTAAGATCTTTAGTATTTTTGTTACATTTCCATTTTGTTATTTGAAAACAAATATGGTAACATTATTTTCGTAATAACACATAATGAATGGAGGATAAGACATGAAAAAGTTGGCTGCACTTTTGCTTGCCGCAGTAATGGCCACATCTATGATTGGATGCGGAAGCTCCACTGATGGCGTGGTTCGCCCTAAGAATGGATTAGCGGAGGGTAAAATTGGCGACACCATGCGCACTTACTGGTTTGACTTCTCGGTAAACAGCGCTTATCTTTGCGATTCATTTTCCGGCTACGACGCTGCTGATGGATATAATCTATTGGTAGTTGACATAACCGTAACAAATACCTTTAGCGAAATACTGCCTATGTATGACGATGATTTCTGGATAGATTGGGACTCTGACGACGATGATGCCTATGCATATCCTGTGGAGAATGCTTCATCTTTGAGCAGTAATGTTCTGCCCAGCGAATATTATTTGATGATAGACGAGACAGAAAATGGGCTTCTATTGTATGAGATTCCCGACGGTTACACTGATTTAGCCATTGCATACATAGAGCTAACTGACCAAAATGAAACCGGTGATTTCTTTGTTGTCTACTTTGAGCCCGACCAGCGATAATCACAATCTTAGCAACATAACTTAATAAGCTCTAAATAGCTCCGGTCTGTGATAATATCCAGACCGGAGCTCTTATATTGTCTGCAAGTATTTTCTATGATTCTGTGGCTGCTCGTCGAACGTTTTTATCTCTGCACACGTCCGGAGGCATCACCGCCTGCCAGGGTCTCAACTTCCTTTCGGGATACCAGGTTAAAGTCTCCGGGAATGGTGTGCTTCAAAGCAGAAGCTGCCACACCGTATTCCAATGCTGCCTTGAAGTCCTTGCCATCCAGCAGACCACAGATCACGCCGCCGGCAAAGGAATCACCGCCGCCTACGCGGTCAACAATTGGATGAATACTGTACTCCTTGGAGTGGTAGAACTCCTTAGTGTCTCTGGAATAGATGCATGCGGACCAACCATTGTCGGAAGCGGAATGGCTCACGCGCAGGGAGGAAATGCAGTACTCGAAGTTGTAATCTGCCACCATCTGCTCAAAAATGGACTTGTATCCTGCCAGTTCCAACTCGCCGCTTGTAACATCGGTCTTGCCGGGCTTATAACCCAGTACCAGCTCAGCATCCTCCTCATTTCCGATACATACATCAACATACTGCATCAGGTTCTTCATTACTTTCTGTGCCTTCTCAGAGGACCACAGCTTCTTGCGGAAGTTTAAGTCAACGGAAACCTTTACGCCGTGCTTCTTTGCGGCCTGCAAAGCCTTCTCCGTCAAAACTGCCGCTGAATCAGATACAGCGGGAGTGATTCCGGTGAAATGGAACCAGTCCGCACCTTCGAAGATAGCATCAAAGTCAAAATCAGCCTCGGTAGCAGTGGATATGGAGGAATGAGCTCTGTCGTATACCACCTTGGAAGGTCTCATGGAGCAGCCGCTCTCCAGGAAATAGATGCCCAGTCTCTCGCCGCACTTTGCAATGTGCTTGGTTCCAACATTGTACTTTCTCAGAGCGGCTACTGCACACTCTCCGATCTCATTGTCGGGAACAGCAGTAACGAACTCAGCATCATGACCATAGTTGGCTAATGATACTGCTACATTAGCCTCACCGCCGCCATAACATACATCAAACTCGTCTGCCTGAATAAACTTCTCAGAATTAGGGGTGGAAAGTCTCAACATGATTTCACCCATGGTAATTACTTTTGCCATTGTCTTTGCTTCCTTTCTTTTATAAAATGATAATTATTTCTGCATCAGATGAATCGCAAATCCGCCAACCTCTTCCTTGAGATAGATAGCCTTATACTTGCCCTTTTCATCCTTCTTAGGCTCCTCGAACTCCACACCAAGGACAGTACTCATATAGTTCACCGCTCTCTCAATGTAGTTGGTACGGATGGCAATGTGTCCGTGAGTTCCCTTGAAGGGTGTCTTCATGACCTCAACTGCAGTGCCGGAGAAGATGGAGCTGTTGCCCACCTTAGTAGCCCAGCCGAACAGGAAGCTGAAGCGGTCTGCCGCCTTCTTAGCCTCCTCCTCGTTCTCACCGTTAATGCCAATATGAACCAGTTCAAAGCCAAGCATGGTCTGAACTGCCTCTCTGGTCAGCTGTTCGATCTTATCCCACTCACCTTCATTGATCAGATCGCCGGGAACCATCCAGGAGCCGCCGCATGCGATAATCTTGTTGAAGTCAAGATAGGATGTCAGGTTCTTTGCATTGATGCCGCCGGTGGGCATGAACTTCATGTTTACATACGGTGCCGCCATAGCCTTGATCTTTGCCAGGCCACCGGACTGCTCAGCGGGGAAGAATTTCACCACATCCAAGCCCAGCTCAATAGCCTGCTCAATATCGGATGGGCTGGAAGTGCCGGGAGTAATCGGTACATTCTTCTCGATGCAGTACTTAACTGTCCTGGGATTTAAGCCGGGGCTCACGATAAATTTAGCGCCTGCTGCCACCGCAGCGTCAACCTGCTCTGCATTCAACACTGTGCCTGCACCCACACACATGTCGGGGAAATTGGTGGTCATGATCTTAATAGCCTCTGCTGCCGCATCGGTACGGAATGTCACCTCCGCACAGGGAAGTCCTCCGGCACACAGAGCTTTCGCCAGAGGAAGCGCAACCTCCGCTCTGTCAATCTTTACAACAGGTACGATACCAATCTTACTGATCTGTTCTAATACTGCGTTCATATCTGCCTCTTTTCTGCCGCTTTTTTAGCAGCGAGTCAACTGCCCCGCCGCAAACAGCGGGATATCATTTTTTATCTGCGCCTACAGACTGTATTTCTTATCGAAGAACTGACTTTACTGCCTCCGCAATGGCGTTATCTTTGCAGTCTTCGAAGAAATATTCCTGAAAGTTCTCGCCTGACAAAGCGCCTTTTACCAGCTCTCTGTCAAGATTCTTCAGGATCGTCACCATGTCTGTGTGGGTCACTTCCTTTACCTGATCCAAAATCTTTTTGTTCCTCTGCTCGGGCACCACTCTCTCGGGGGGATAGCCTCCGCCGCCGGGTGCACAGAACAGCTTCTCGAATATGTACTGCAAATTCAGCTCACCGCCCCAGCCGAAGTTCTCCGCGAAAGGCAGGGCCACACAGTTGCCGTCATTCACTTGGGAGAACAGATACGCATCCAAAGGAGACTCAATGTGTCCGCAGAGCACTCGCGGAAAGGAATTGCAAGCCAGCATAGCGCCCTCTCCCGTGCCACATCCGGTAATTACATAATCAGCTGAGCCGGAGTTCAGCAAAACTGCTGCCAGGATACCGTTCTGCACATAGGTGAGGGAGTTGGGATCCTCTGCTCCGTACATGCCATAGTTGATTACTTCGTGTCCCATAGGCTCCACCACTTTTTTCAGGGTAGTGCAGATCAACTCGTTCTTTGCAGCCTGGCTGTTTTCATTGATCAATGCTATTTTCATGGAATATGTATGCCTCCAATTCACATTTTTCATTCGGGCTGTTTGCCAATGTATGCCAGAATGCCGCCGTCCACATAGAGAATATGTCCGTTTACGGCATTGGAAGCCTCGGAAGCAAGGAATACTGCAGGGCCTGTCAATTCCTCAGGCTTCAGCCATCTGTTGGCAGGCGTCTTTGCGCAGATGAACTGGTCGAAAGGATGTCTGCTGCCATCGGGCTGAATCTCGCGCAAAGGCGCAGTCTGAGGAGTCTCAATATAGCCGGGACCAAGGCCGTTACATTGAATGTTGTACTGACCGTACTCGGAGCAGATGTTTCTGGTCAGCATCTTTAAACCACCCTTTGCAGCTGCATAAGCAGATACCGTTTCACGTCCCAGCTCGGACATCATGGAACAGATGTTGATGATCTTGCCGGCGCCCTTCTTAATCATGGAAGGAATGACTGCCTTAGACACGATAAAGGGAGCATTCAAGTCAACGTCCACAACCTGCCGGAACTGCTCTGCGGTCATCTCCGTCATGGGAATCCTCTTGATGATGCCGGCATTATTAACCAGAATGTCGATGACTCCCACTTCTTTCTCGATCTGAGCAACCATAGCGTTCACAGCTGCCTCGTTGGTCACGTCACATACATAGCCGTGAGCTTCGATACCTTTCTCCTTGTAAGCTGCCAGTCCCTTGTCCACCAGCTCCTGCTTGATGTCGTTGAAGCAGATGGTAGCGCCTGCCTCAGCGTATGCGGATGCGATGGCAAAGCCGATTCCGTAAGATGCACCGGTTACCAGAGCTACTTTGCCTTCCAGTGAGAAGTTAGTAAATTGTGACATATTCGTCTCTCCTTTTCTTTATTTTGTTTCTGCCGCCCGCATGGGTCAGGCAGCAGTTAGTCTCGTTAATCCTTCAGACTGACTTGCAGGTCGGTCACATTAAGTCTTTGTTGTTCACACCGTCCATATCATCAAAATCCTGGTTCTCCCCCACCATGCCCCAGATAAAGGTGTATGCTCTGGAACCGCAGCCGGAATGGATGGACCAGCTGGGTGAGATCACTGCCTCCTCGTTTCTCATGACTATGTGGCGGGTCTCGTTGGGCTCGCCCATATAGTGCATCACAAAGGCATCCTCAGGCATCTCAAAGTACAGATACACTTCCATGCGTCTGTCGTGGGTGTGGCAGGGCATGGTATTCCAGACGCTTCCGGGCTCCAGCTTGGTCATACCCATCTCCAGCTGGCAGCTCTCCACCTGTCCGGGCAGAATGTATTTACAGAGCACTCTGTGATTAGCGTCCTCCAGAGAGCCCAATTCCACCTTATTCTCATCCTTTATAATTACAACACCCTCTTCCGGGGTACCCTCGGGTTTGATCAGTACAGTGGGACAGGTCCTGTGAGCAGGTGCAGAGTTTAAGTAAAACTTTGCGGGTTTAGCTGCGTCATCACTGGCAAATACAATCTCCTTTGACCCCATGCCAATGTACATAGCCTCTTTGAAACCCACCTGATATACCTTGCCATCTACAGTGATCGTTCCGGCTCCTCCGATGTTGATTACTCCAAGCTCTCTTCTCTGACAGAAATACTCTGCTCTGAGTTCCTCTCCCGCTGAGAGAGTGATGGGCTTTGTGGGCACAGCTGCACCCGTGATGATTCTGTCAATGTGGCTATACACTAACTTGATCTCACCCGGCACGAAGAGATTCTGAATCAGAAACTCCTCCCGCAGGCGTTCTGTGGTATAGTGTTTCACGTCCTTTGGTGATACTGCGGTTCTAAGTTCCACTTTTACGCCTCTCTTTCCTCAATGCCTGTCAACCGCTAATTTTAAGGTAATAGGCATTGATAAACATTTCATGTAAGTGCTTACATTATACCATAGGATGGATAGCTTTTCCATTCATTTTTTTATTTTATTCCGCCAACTTTATGAATGATATGACTGATTATGGTGTTTAAAACCCCGGATGCCCTGACTAAGAGGTATATCCGGGGTAATGTTTTACAGTTGTTAAAAAACTCAAATAGTAAAGGATTTTCTCATCATCTCAGTGTCAAGCTCTAAGGCTGAAAACTGGTAAATCAGCTGTTCGTTCCGAAACCAGCGCAATTGCAAATCCAGACAAAAGTCTGGGCTGTCAGAATCATCTTCCAGTATACTTGCAGTCTCAGGTGCTTCCTCTGTATCCGGAAGCCCCATACGGTACAGTGCCATCAACATTTGCCGACACTCTTCCAGCCCTGTAGCCTCCATACAGCAAGAACGTTGCTTCCACTCATCGTACCAACTCACTCGAACTACACTCACACATTTTAGCAGCCCCAGCACCAGCGCTGACAGTAACACGTAAAAATTGCCCAGCACCCTCTGGTCTGCCTCTTGAATACCTGTAAGATCCAGCTTCACAGACGCTTTTGACCCCTCCCGCGGTTCTTCCGGGGAACCGTCCTCGTTTCGCTCAGCGTCCGCATATTCAATTTTCAATGCATCTTTCCCGGGCACAACAAACAGCAACATGGAATCGGACAGCTTTTTCCCTGCAAAGAACACCATGAGGCGGTCATTGATCCAAAATTGCTCCAGATCAAACTTTATTAGCCCACAATAGGGAATCTTGGCGGCGAATTTCATCTCCCCAATCCGGCTGACACCGCAGTATATCTTTCTGGAATGTTTCTTTTGCTCCTGCCAGTAACCCATGCGCAGCTTGACCGCTGCTCGGCGAGTAGTTTTCTTACCCCCTCTGTCCAATTTGATATCGAGCGCTCTCCTTCTCCAAAAATCCATCACTTGAACTTTATCACTGAAACCAACTTCCAGGCCGTTCCACATAAGCCTCGCCTGAACAAACAGTACAATGCAGGTCACGACCTCTGCCGCGAACAATAAATACATCCACGGCTCTTCCATCACCGCTATGTCCAAAGTTAAGAGCAAAAGCAAAAGTAAATATATTTTTCTCATTTGTTTTTCACCTCTGTTATTGTTTTTTACAGTTTCTCTTTCGGTAAATTATTACTGCTATAAAAAGTACCAGACTCACTCCGCTGACTGCCAATCCGGCGCCCCGTCCCACAGGTACATAATACATCTCAACGGTATACTGGCCGGGCTCTAAATCAAATGCCATCAGACATCCGCCAAAGGTAGTATGTTCAGCCTCTTGACCATTGATGAGGACAGTCCATCCATCCTCGTAAGGCACGGACAAAATCAGTCTCCCCTCTTGCTCAAGGGTAAGCTCTCCGGAAATTCTGTCACTCTCCCAGCTCACATTCTCCAAATGCTTAGCCGAAAGCGCAGTCAAGGCTTCCTCCAGCACTGCTTCGTCCATCCGATACACATCTGCTGAAATCTTTCGAGTGGCGTCCTCCTCATCGCCATTTGTCAGTGTGATTGTCTGTCCCTGTTCCAGTCTGCCCAAATACAGCACCGAGCCTCGTTTCAGGTCGCGAAAGTTCTCTGTTTCTAAGGTTCCACCTATGTAATCCACCTTTGTGGTACCCGATGCCGTAAGAATAGCGTAGTAAATCCCCGCCTCCACCGCTTGAAACACCACATCATCCTTCGACTGCTGTGCCCGCATCTTCTGAAAGAGCTCTCCTTCCAGGCCAAGGTCTGAAACCAGCCGGGTCTGAAGCATAAGTCCGTTCAGTTCCTCATCTTCCGACAATTCAAAGCCCACCGGCGCTACATAACCAAAGGGAAGAGTTCCATTACATTGATACAGGTAAATATCGCCGCTCTGATAGAGCAGAGTGTACAGGCTGTTTGCATAGGCATCTGACTCTCCAAACATGTACTTCACATTCAAAAGAGCTGATGTGAATGCTGTGGCACCGTCAAAACCATAGTAGACCTTGCTGTGCCGCATACCCAGCCTTTTGTAAAGGTGCATCACATCAGAGTTCATAGTGGAGGAAAACAGGCTCGCAGTGGGATATCCAGTCAAAATGCCGTCATTCTTTGTCTTTCGGGCAAATTTCTCCAGACGGTAAAAGCTATCCTCCCGCTCTACTGTAGTCTCATACAGTGCGATATAATCCTCCTGCTGTCCCAGATAAGCGCTGCGGCTGGTGGTATATACGCTTGTGACATAAGTGTTTGTTCCCAATTCTGCCAACGCCACTGCCAGAGCAATTATACCCAGCTGAAGTTGTTTTTTTCCGGTGGCCCTGGTCCGGTACAGATAGAGAAGAATGGCATAGACACTGACTACTGCCATTGTCAGGATCTTCACACCAAAGTAAAAATCCTCATGCTCCACGAACTTCTCACAAAATAGATAAAATCCCACTGCAGCCAGATAGCTGTAAAGAATCTGCTGTGATTCTATCTCCTGCACATGACGATAAGCGTCATAACACATCCCAAGCACCAGAAAAATGTACAGAAAGGACTGTCTTGCGGGCAAGGAATCCGGATAGTTCAATCCATGCCAGATAAAATCCAAAATATTGGTTCCAAAACTCAAAAGCAGAAAACCTGCCAGAGCCAGCTTACAAAATCTCTCCCTGATAGATATTCTGGGATTCACCGCATACATGGGAATCAGCATCAGCACCGCGCTGCCGCAGTAGATATTTGGCCAATGATCCAGCCCCCGCTCTGTAGCTACGCACATGAAATGTCTGGCAAGTATATCCAACACTGAAAAATAAGTCTCCGCCACAGCCGGAAAGTCCGTTTTGCCAAACTCTGTCTGCAGGATGGCACAAACCTCCGGAACCAGCAGCATCCCCGCCATTCCTCCCGCCAACAGAGAAAACAAAGCAAAACGTCCAATGCTCTTAAGCCGACCCCTTTCTGTTGCAAGCAATACCAGAAAGTACAACACCAGATAGATACAAATCATGATGGACAGATAATAGTTAGTGTAAATGGACAGCGCCAGCGTCACACAATACAGACCGCAGCGTCCCTCCTTCACCAATCTCTCCAACCCCAGTACAATCAGCGGCAACAGTACAACACAGTCCACCCACATAATGTTGTAGTTGTAAGCCGACAAAAATCCGGACAGCGCATAAAAAAGGGAAAAGAGCATTGTGGACCAGCCCCTGTCAGAATAGTGCTCCTGAAGATAGATACAGCAGGTCAGACCGCAGAGTCCAATCTTCAGCACAGTCAGGCAGCTGATAAACTCAATCAGGAACTGCTCCGGCACCAGAAGTGCAAAAGCGTTCAATGGGCTTGCCAGGTAATACACAAACAGCGCAAGAAAATTGGAACCGATTCCTGCACGAAAGGAAAAGTATAAATTCTCCCCCGCCCTCATTTTATGCAAGAACTCACTGAAAAAAGGCATGTACTGATGATATAGATCGGCTGACAGAAAGCATCTGTCACCAAACGGATATATTCCGTTTATGATGAACAGTACCAGCATGACAAGCACCGGTAGCAGAAAGGCAAGCGTTAGTACCAGCCCTCTCTCACTTTTTTTCATTTACATGATCCTCCGGGGCACATATCACAGTACCCTATTATTGTAACAGATTTGATTTATAAAATAAAGCTTTTCTAAAATATTTTTCAAAAAATTTCGAAGTGTTAAATTATACATATGTATCATATATTGGTAAAAGAGCTTTAAAAGAGGTCATTCAAATGAAGATAGCCATCGTTGGAAGGAAACCCGATGTAGTGAATTATATCAGGTATGTACAGCTTCAAGGGCACACTCCCATCGTGTCACTGGAACCGGGTGATGTAGCTCATTGTCATTGTCTTCTGCTGCCCGGTGGCGGAGATATTACACCCGCATTTTTTGGACAAAAGAATCGAGGCTCACGCAGTATAGATACAGAGCTAGACATTATTCAGCTCCAGGCTCTGGATTTCTGTATCAACAAGCGTATCCCGGTTCTTGGCATCTGCAAGGGCATTCAAGTCATCAATGTAGGTTTCGGTGGCACACTGTACCAGGATATGCCCACGGCGGAACTCCACAGTTACGATGGTAGTGATAAATATCACGATACCACTATAAAAAAAGGCTCCTGGCTCCATGGATTGTACGGAGACCAAGCTGTAGTTAACAGTGCCCACCATCAAGCCATCCGGGAGCTTGGAAGCGGTCTTTGTGCCATCCAGCACTGTCCCCGGGATGGCTGTATTGAGGCCATAGTGCACATGGAGCTTCCCATTCTGGGAGTGCAGTGGCATCCGGAGCGCATTGACATCAGACGGGCTACAATCTCCGGGGAGAAAGTTTTGGCTTACTTTGTCTCTTTAGCTTCTCCCGGCTGTCCTGCACATTTTTCGTGACTTCCTGGCGCACCTGCTCCCCCGCAATCTCAAACAGCGCCTTGACGATCTCTTTTAACATCCTCATGGTCTCATCGTCAACTTCCTTCATGGCCGACAGCATTCCGCCCATGCTGCGTTTCCATTCCGCTGTGAACTCTATGACATTTTCAGCCTGGGAAGCGGAGATCACCTGGTATAATGTATCCACAAAGGTCCGAAGCTGTTGTTCATCCAGAGATAATATCCACTGGTTCAGTGTGTTATCTCTGCGCAAGCACCGCTCATGAATACCATCCACCCGCAATAAATGATCCTCTTCCACCAACCAAGAATAGGGATCATGCTGCGCCAGTCCAAATGTCTTGCTCTCCACCACCTGAAACCGCATATCCGACTCAAATATCATGCCCACCAGCGAAGAGTGAGGCAGTATCTTAACAACCCTGTCCGCGATTACATTGTATTCACCGCTCTTAAGCATTTCCGGGCGAAAACCCGGACCATCCATGCTGTATATCCGAATAATTCTTTTCTGAATATAATCGGGACACTTCATGGCACTATACACTGCCAAGTTGCCTCCTTTGGAGTGACCGCCGATGTAAAATGGTTTGTTCAGCCTTGCAGCCACTGTATTCAGATAACTGAGGCTGTACTCCTGGCTCGGTATCGGCGACAAGAAGGCCATATTGAAGTCTTCTTTCCAACCCACAATGCTCTCGTCGGTTCCCCGGTATGCCACATAGACTGTTCCGTCGTCAAGGATATAAGTAACTGCAGAAAATTGTGTCTCCCACTGTTTTTCCACCACATTGACATAATAATTGAGTTTCAGAGTGCTGAACCGCTTCCCCGCCAGCATCCCCCAAATCAGTTCCCGATTCACTTTCTCATACCGTACATCTCCAAAAAGCTTATCAAAGTCTGCAGATTCCGCCAGACTTTTCAGTGTCACGGGACGACGGTCTTCACGCACATCCGGCACCAGCCCGTCAAACTTTAAATAAGTCAATTGGCATAATGCCAGGCTGTCAACCTCTGTCATAGGCTTCTCTCGAAATGAATAATTTCCATATTCATGAAGATAATCTAGTACTGTCCCCATTCGTTTCCGCTCCCAAAGGCTTATTGGTCTGTATTTTACTGTCTGGCCACGGCCAATTCTCAATAAGATCATTTTATCATATCCTTCCAGATTATTGAACAGGCATATCAAATAAATTTTTGATTGCCATGACCTTATTTTTGCCAGCAATACAAAACCATTCTCAGGAAAATTTCGGCTTATTTGGTTGTAAACCAACAATGTATAGTAAGCTCTGCGAATTTTCTATTGTCAGGAAATAAAAGAAGCATGGCATATTGTCATGCTTCTTTTTATTTTAGTACCTGTTATCCATATCAATATAATGCCGCTCTTCCATCACGCTCTTATAAGCAGGCCGGATAATCTTGTCCATATTTATCAGTTCCTCTATTCTATGGGCGCTCCATCCCGCAATTCTTGCAATGGCAAAGATGGGAGTATACATTTCAAGAGGAATCTCCAGCATACTGTACACAAAACCACTGTAAAAGTCCACATTTGCACTGACTCCCTTATAAATTCTTGCCTTTTCAGAGATTACTTGGGGCGCAATCCGTTCAATCATGGAGTATAGGGCGAAGTCTTTTTCCCTTCCTTTTGCAGTTGCCAGCTGTTCCACAAAACCTTTGAAAACCTGTGCCCTGGGGTCTGATAAGGAATATACCGCGTGTCCCATACCGTAAATCAGCCCCTTGCCATCAAATGCTTCCTTATTCAGTATCTTTTTCAGATAATCGCGGACGGCATCCTCGTCCGTCCAATCGGACACATTTTTCTCAATGTCCCGCATCATCTCTACCACTTTAATATTGGCACCGCCATGCTTGGGACCTTTCAGAGAGGACAGAGCAGCTGCAATTACCGAATAAGTGTCAGATCCGGAAGATGTCACAACTCGGGTAGTGAAGGTGGAATTATTACCTCCGCCGTGTTCCATATGCAGCACCAATGCAATATCCAACACCCTGGCTTCCAGCTCTGAATACTTTTTGTCGGGTCTGAGCATCATCAGCAGGTTTTCTGCTGTGGATAGCTTCTTGGATGGTCTGTGGATATACATGCTCTCGTCGTTTTGATAATGATTGTATGCGTGATAGCCATATACTGTAAGAATCGGGAATAAACTGATCAAGCTTAAGCATTGACGCAGTACATTTTCTATGGTAGTGTCGTTGCAGGCCTTGTCATAGGATGCCAGCGTCAGAACGCTCCTTGTCAAAGAATTCATGATGTCGCTACTGGGTGCCTTCATAATCACATCTCTGGTGAAATTGGTGGGCAGAGTCCTGTTCGCATTCAGAATATCCCGAAAAGCATCTAATTGCTTTTCATTGGGCAAATCACCAAAAAGAAGCAGATATGTAATCTCCTCAAACCCGAAACGTTTACGTCGAAACCCGTTCACCAGTTCAATACAGTCGTAACCCCTGTACCAGAGTTTCCCGTCACAAGGTGTCTTCACACCGTCTACCATCTTAAAGGCCTCTATCCGGGAAATATTGGTCAAACCCGTAACCACTCCGTTTCCGTTCTTATCCCGCAGCCCCCTCTGCACTTCATATTTGTCAAACAGTGCTGTATCCAGCTGGTCAGCATTTCTGCACATATTTGCGTAATCAATTAAATAGATGTCGTTTTTCTTCAATAGAAAATACCTCCTTCATCTCCACTTATCATCCCTTGAATTATGTACGGAAGAATACCACAGAATCAGATTTGTACTATAATCATACCTTCTTTTTCAGGGTAGTGTCAATGAAAAAGGTATTAAATTTTAATTAATGAAGCAAAAAAGCGCTCAGCTATATTAAGTCTGCCACTTCACTCAGCAATTCTACCATCTCCAGCGTTTTCCGAATCCTATGAATTTGTTCCGGGGTCATTGCCTCCAGGGAATCCATTATCCTCTCCTTTTCGGAAATGTTCTGTTTTACTTCCCTTCCAAACATTATATAATCACAACTTGCGGACAATGCCTCTGCCAGCTTGCACAGGACATCTGCTGAAAATCTCTTTCTTCCTGACTCGATCTCATACAGATATCCCGCCGACAATCCGGTCCTCTCCGCCAACTCCTGCCGGGAATAATTCTTTTGCTTACGCAGTGCGCGTATTCTCTCTCCCACATATACATCTGACATTTTAGCTACTCCTTATGTATTCTAATCTTCGGTTTTTTACTGAGCCGACGGAGAATCAGCAGCATCTCCTCCCCGCTGTCCGCGTCAACAGTCTCCAGCACACAGCAGATTTCACTGATTAAGCTTCTCTTATCCTGTAATACCACAGCAGGTAGCACACCGAACATCTCATACATCCGGCACAGCAGCTCACTGTCCGGCTGGCATCTGCCATTCTCCAACTCTCTGAGCTTTTTCACATCCATACCCAATATTTCAGCCATTTCCTTTTGGCTGTGACCCAGAAGTTTCCGGATCTGACCAAAAAGATTGTATTTCGTTTTCGGCCCACTGTCCGTAAGCCTTGACAACTCCGTCCATACGGGTAAAAACCTATCATTATCGTTTTTCTCGAAAGTGCCCTGCAATTCTACCGCAGAAGTAACAATACTCAGAATGCACAACAGTTCTGAATAACCGCAGTTTCCGAAATATTCCTGATATTTTTCACTGCACCTTTTTCCTGTAAACACATAATGCAAATCGATAGCTGAGTCACACAAATATTTTAATTCGTAATAGCTCAATCTACGCTTTCCCAATTCCACTTTACTGTAATTACTCTGGTTCATGCGCATATACCGGCCCATTTCCCTCTGGGATATGGCCAGGCGATGGCGCTCGCTTACCAATCTTATTAACAAATCATCATAAGCAGCACTCATGGGTAATTTCCTCATTAATCCTCATTAATAAATTCCGGTTTTACCCATTTTAAGATAATATTTTCACCTATTTTACACCGAAATAAGACTAACTAATAAAAAGTTGATATAAATTGATGTTATATAAATTTTATTATGATATAATTTAGTTTTAATAAATTTTGTGTGAAATAAAAGAGACATCCCTCAAAAAAGATGTCCCTTAGTAACATGCTTTATTTACTTCTGTACTTATTCCTTCATCTCCTCAACCGCTTCGGTAATCTTCTCTACAATCTCCTCAATCTCACGGTTTACAACAGTGCTCTGTTCAGAGAGCTTACCAACTTCCTTTGCCACCACTGCAAAACCTGCGCCCTTCTCACCGGCTCTGGCGGCCTCAATGCTGGCATTCAACGCCAGAATTTTCTGCTTGTTCTGAAGAGCTTTCAGCTCAGAGGTCTTAACAGTGATCCGCTCTACCAGCTGGTGAGTATCCTCAACACCCTTACCCAGTTTCTGAATGATAACGCTGTTTCTCTTCTTGGCATACTCAGCGTTGATAAAGTGGTTCAGCACCTCTCCCAACAATTCCGCGGAAGCCCTGATGGCTGTCTCTGTCCGTACATTGACCTTTTTAAGGGCTTTTATGTATTGGTCTTCATTGACGCCAATCTCCCGTGCCACTTTTCTGAATTTCTCCTCGTCAGGTTCCGCCGGCAGAACTTGACCGCCAATCACGGTTCCGACCTTGACCCCATCCACTTCCAATGGGATACCAAAGTCGATCAGACCGGCGTGGCAATGATATACACCCTGGCCTTCTCTGTCACACTTTTCACACCGGGCACAGCCCTCAGCGCTGCCTCTTGTCAGCTTGATACAAAAATCAGTGAAATTATAACACTCTGATATGTACTTTCCGTCAACTCCCACAGCTACCGTAGCTAGACCGGTCGCAGCAGCCCAGTTTGCCATAATATTCTCAAATCTGTTCATGTCTGTAAATTCTCTGATATCCATAGTCCGAACCTCCCAAACAAATAGTAAATATAGTATATCATAGTTCTCATAAAATTAGTACATCAAATTTTCACAATTTACTTTTTTAATACCTCACAGCCATGGGGCGGTATTTCTACTTGCAGGCAGCCGCCCTTCACGGGTTTTATCTCACCGGTCCAAAGCTCCGTCAGTTCGTCGCCGACAACCAGATCAGCTCTCTCAATTTCCACTGATATTATGGCATTCTCGTCACTTAGATTAAACAAAGCTAAATAACGATGCCCTGTCTCCGGGTCGTAAGCCTTCCAGACAGCTTTCTTATCGTCCAGCTCCAGCTGCCTGGGCCGGCACTTCGGTGTCAGCATTGCCAGCACTTCCCTGTTGGTCAGCAGCGAGAGGGTCCAGTCGTCCAGAAGTGTCATCTCCGCTCCCAGCATCAGCGGAGAGCCAAACAAGCACCACAACGTCAACATAGTGCGCTGCTCCTCATGAGTAAAGTTTGTGACCCACTCATGGCCAAAGCCCTTTCCCATATGTCCCAGAGGCAGCATATCGCAGTCGGGATAGCAGCCTTCTGATACATGATTCTGCCACAGCTCGCAGCGGTGGAACATATCTTTCAAGAGCTCCCACTTGTCCCAGAAATCGTCGGTAATGCGCCACATGTTGGCATAGGTCTCATAATGCCAGGCCTTCTCAATCAGCGCCGGTCCCGGCGATAGGGAGAGTACAATATCACGGCCACAAGCTTGAATAGCTTTCGCCAGCATCTCCACCTCGTGAGGGGCGGAGTAACGGTTGTCAGCATACAGATTGGTGTTACAGATGTCGTCACATTTGATATAGTCCACGCCCCAGCCTGCATACAGCTCTAACAGGGAATTGTAATAACACTGACCCTCCGGGCAATTCCGAACGCCATACATATCAGGGTTCCAGCCGCAGATAGATGAGGGATTCGCCACATCTGCCGCAGTTACGTCAGTTCCCTTGACAGGCAGATGCTCCTGAGCCGCCGTCCGGGGGATTCCTCGCATGATATGAATACCAAATTTCAGACCAAGCCCATGCACATAATCCGCCAGAGGCTTAAATCCCGCGCCTCCCACAGAGGAGGGAAAACGTTCCGGGTCGGGATACAGCCTTCCATATCCGTCCATCTCCAGCTTGCTGAATGGAATGTACTGATACTTGTCTCTCTGGCTCCCGGCTCCGTGGGCATACCACTGGATGTCTACAATGATGTACTCCCAGCCGTATTCCTTTAAATGCTTTGCCATATAATCAGCATTTGCCTTCACCTGTGCTTCGTTCACCGTGGTGTCATAATAATCGTAGCTGTTCCACCCCATGGGCGGCGTCACTGCAAATTTGTTCTTATCTCTCATCGCAATCCCTCTCCTTCTGCCAAGTTACGGCGTTTATTCTCCATCTTTTCTTTTAAAAGCTCTCCAGCAGTCCCTTTATTCCGCCTTCTTCATAAATACTCTTATAATAAGTAACTTCGTCCTTGATCAGTTCATCAATGACCTGCATACCAAGAAGTTCCACCGGCGCCTTATCATCTGTCATAATGTGTTCGCCAGCTTGATAAACTGTCAGGTTCCGGTATACCCTGCCCAGCATAGCTGCCAGGTCTTCATCCTGAATGTTGTCGATTCCAGCACTCAGGTTCCCGGAAATGTCCACATCGTTGGCAGCAAACAACTCCCGATTGGTGGAACCACTCACATCTACAGTATATACCTCCCCAAAGACCTGAGAAATGGTGTCAGCCAGATACTGGTTAATATTCCCCTCACTGCTGCCACGCATGTTCATGTTCACCACCATAACACCCCCGGGGTTCAAATGCTCTCTCACCAGTGTAAAAAATTCCACTGAAGACATCTGAAAGGGAATCGTGATATCCTGATAGGCATCCACCATGATCACATCGTAGGTGCTGTCTATCACATTGAGATAAGCACGGCCATCATAAGTGGTCACCGGCACCTCCTCAGGCAGTTCAAAATATGTCCTGGCGAGTTCCGTTATTTTGTCGTCTATTTCAACGCCTTCGATGCTCATATTCCCAAAATACCGGCTGCACTGAGTAGCATAAGTCCCCGTTCCCATACCTAAGATAAGTACACGGCAGTCCTCCGGCCTCTCTCTATCCGTCATCAACGGTGCCGCCATGGCATAATCATAGTACATGCCGGTGAGGCCCTGATCCTTGATCAGCACCGACTGAACCCCGAAGAGTACATTGGTGGATAGAATTACTCTGCGGCTGCTCTCCTGCACCTGAAGATAATTATACACGGACTCGCCCTCATAAGCCAGATTATTTTCCCAGAAAGCAAAACTGTCGGAGGATCCCAAAATACAACAGATTAGAAACAGTACCGATGCTGCTCCGCTCTTTACTGCACCTGCCTTTTTACTGACAAAATAAAGCAATCCCAGCGCCAACAGGATTCCTGCAAAAATCAGGAATGTGACAGAGGTGCCCACTGCCGGGATGGATACAAAAGTGGGCACAAAGGTACCGATAATACTGCCTATGGTGTTGAAAGCACCGAGATTGCCCACCGTACGACCGCTGTCGTCCAGGCTGTCCACTGTGTACTTTGCCAGGGAAGGTGTCACTGTACCCAGCAGAAACAGAGGGAACACAAAGATAATCATACAAGCCGCAAAGGCAGCCCAGATCAGGAAATTGGTGCTCACCGTGAATATTACTACAGCTGAAATCCCCAGGATAATGTACTTGCCCACCACAGGGATTGCTCCTATCCACACCGCAGCGATCAGTATCCTGCCATAGAGCTTGTCCGGATTGGGATTCTTATCCGCGCTCTTGCCCCCGTATATATTTCCCAGAGCCATTGCAATCATGATCGTACCGATGATGATAGTCCAGACAATCTGAGATGAGCTGAAATAAGGGGCAAGCAGCCTGCTGGCTCCCAGCTCCACAGCCATCACAGACATTCCCGCAAAAAATTCCGTCAGATATAAGAAAACTTTATTTTTTAAGATGGGCGGTTTCTCCATAAACTACTCCCCGAAAATACAACAGGGCAACGCAGATCACGTGCCCCGTAGCTTTCGTTAATCCTGATTCTATCGCATAGAATGCTTAATAATTCTCACAGCTCACCTCAAAGTAAGCCTGAGGATGATTACAGGTAGGACAAATCTCAGGTGCCTGAGTTCCCACTACAATATGTCCGCAATTGCGGCACTCCCATACCTTCACTTCGCTCTTCTCAAAAACCTGTGCAGTCTCAATATTCTTAAGCAGTGCGCGGTATCTCTCCTCATGATGCTTCTCGATGGCGGCCACGAGGCGGAACTTATGCGCCAACTCAGGGAATCCCTCCGCCTCAGCGGTGGCTGCAAAACCTTCATACATATCGGTCCACTCGTAGTTCTCACCCTCAGCAGCTTCCGTTAGGTTCTCCACTGTGTTGCCAATACCGTTCAGCTCCTTGAGCCACATCTTGGCATGCTCCTTCTCGTTATCCGCAGTTTTTAAAAAGATGGCTGACATCTGCTCATAACCCTCTTTCTTTGCAACGGATGCAAAGTAGGTGTACTTGTTGCGGGCTTGAGATTCCCCTGCGAAGGCCGCCTGCAAATTCTTTTCTGTTTGAGTTCCTGCATATTTACTCATAATCTCCTCTTTCTGCTGCCATAAGGCTGCATTTTATT
Source organism: Acetatifactor sp. (assembly GCA_022511425.1). Classification (GTDB taxonomy): domain Bacteria; phylum Bacillota; class Clostridia; order Lachnospirales; family Lachnospiraceae; genus Acetatifactor. The sequence goes on along the minus strand of JAFLRO010000040.1, from coordinate 6,986 downwards.
TTTATAAGATTCCAGCAAAAATGACTGCCTGGTTCCACATTTATTAATTAATGCTTGGTATAGGTCTGCAATGCCTCCATCTGTTGGAGAATGTTTTCCATGGCAAGTGAGAAAGCCCTTACCAATTGTACATTTTGCTCGCTGGTATTACATGCCTCCTGGGTGTTTGCGCTGATTTCCTGGCTGTTTGCGGAAAGTGTATTGACACTGTCCACAATCACGTTGTTGGAGGCCAGCAGTGACGTCATCATACCGTCCACCTCGTGTATATGCTCTGTAAGAGTATTGACCTTCTCAGTAATCTCATCCAGCTTGCTGGATGCCTCCTGTGCTGCTACATTTTCCTTGTTGGACATCTCCACGCTGACAGTCACCTGATTCGTCACTGTCTGAGCATTCTCAGACAGCGCATCTATGATCCTGGTTATACTCTCCGTCTCCTGCCTGGTCTGTTCCGCCAGGTTCCTGATTTCGTCCGCCACTACCGCAAAGCCCCTACCAGCTTCGCCTGCTCTGGCCGCTTCGATACTGGCATTTAAAGCCAAGAGATTGGTCTGACTGGAAATGCCTAATATGATACCTGTAATACCGCGAACCTCTTCGGATTTTTCCTGTAGCTGTGTGGATGCAGTTTGCATTGAACTGCTGATTTTGATGGCCTCATTCACATGACCAAACAGATTTTCCAATGCCTTTGTCCCGCTGTCCAGAGCCTCCTTTGCCTCGTCTGTGAGCCGCACAATGGCAGCAGTCCTGTTCTGAGTATTGTCCAGAATCTCCTGAATCTCCTGAGTCTGTTTATTCTGCTCCAGGATGGCCTCAGCAGTTCCGCTGATACTGCTTGAGATATTATCCATAGAATTACTGACAGATTGGGTAGCCTCGGAAATATTTTCCAAATCCTGAGCCATGACCTCTGCGTTCTCCTCCACAGTTGAGACCACTTCTATAATCTTGCGTGCCATATCCTGATTCTTGTCAGCAGCCACCATAATCTCCCCGGTAGACTCATCGAAGAAACGGATCAATAACTTCAAACCTTCGTTTGTCGTCACGCATACCAGCACGGTGATAATCACCTCAATCATCACAGATTCAATCACATCATTGATATCCGCTGCTCCCGCCACGGTCATGACCACCCGAATCAGGTTGGATACTGCAAAAAAGACACTGGTGATCCGGACCGATGTGGTATCCATGGTGAATGCTAAGCACATCAGATAGGGAATCAAGTAAGGGAACACACTGTTGGAAGCAGCCATCAGCATCATGCTAAGATATACGACTGAGAAACTGATTCCAACGTAGCGGGCATAGAAAATACTATTCGCATTTTTTAGGAATACTACTATACCTCCCAGCAGCACGCCGACAGCCAGTACCAGAGGAATAATGCTGTTGATAGGTGGAAGATCTGACATTTTTAACTGAGAAACCAGACCGACCACGGAGAAAAATGTGGTGATACAATGAGTCAGAAGAATTAGTTTGTTGGTTCGGATCAGATGCTTTTGCTTCATAGTATTTCCCTCCGCAATACATATAATCTCCTGGGTTCAAATGTCATGCCTCATACCCCATAGACATATTAATTATAACACATTCTCCCAAAAAAGAAAGCAGAACTTATACCGTCCAGACGAACCAGCCAAACACATGACAAACTTCCAGATAAACTCTCCCAACAATATAGTCCAATGGCATCACATTCTCAATGAAAAAAGAGCTTTCTCCGGACATTATATGATGCCTCAGAGAAAGCCCTTCCTTTATTAAATTATATTGAATGATCTGAAACAAATATCCGCCCTGACCCCATTTACTACGAAAACTTTTCTACAATATTGCTGATGGCCAACACGTTATCCTGATTGACTTTTCCTACATGCTCCAAGTCTGCTGCTGTATTGTTGGTCTGATCGATCTTGTTCACAATATCACTCACACCGACTTCGTTCTCACCGGATGCAGTCCTGATAACATCCATCCGCTCACGGATACTGCCAACTGATGAAACAAAGCCAAGTGATGTATCCTCAATCTCTCCGATAGCTTTCCGAATGTCCTCCACAGAACCGCCGTACTCGCTGGCTATAGTCACAAATTCCTTAAACTTCTCGGCAACATCACCTTCCATAAAGTTCATGATGTCATCCACGCAATCCTGTACATTTTTAATATTGGTGTTGATGTCTCCACATATGTCAGAAATCTGCTTTGCAGTGGTGGATGAGTTGGCAGCAAGATTTCCTATCTCCTGAGCAACCACAGCAAATCCTTTTCCCTGCTCTCCTGCTCTTGCAGCTTCAATGGATGCATTCAGGGAAAGCAGATTCGTCTGGTTAGCAATCTCAAGAATTTTCTGAGCCATATCATTAATACGGGTAAGGGATTGGAGGTTGACCATGGCTGCTTCCACATTCTTGCGGTTCTCCCGAATCTTTTCATCCGCTTCTTCCAGAGTATTCTCAGCCATATCCTTCATTGCGGCTGCAGCCTTAAGCAGCTGTTCACTCTTCTCATCACCGGCCAGCACCTTTTCCTCCACATGCTGAACGAGATCAGATATTCGCGCAATCTCATTTACTACGTTGTCGATGGACTCGTTGGTTGTGGTAATACTTGCAGCCAGCTGCTCTGTAGTTGCAGAGTTATCTCCCACATTTTCCACAAGCAATTGCGTTGCTTCAGCCATTTTGTCTGTGGAATTGCTCAGGGATTCCGTACATCCGCGGAGCGTGGAGACAATGTTCTGTAAGGTAGCATACAGAGATTCCATTGCTGTGGCAATCTTTCCGGTCTCACTGTTACCGCCCACATATTGCTTCATTTCTGCGGGAACTTTCAGATCCAGATTCTTCAACCTAGCAATAGATCTCTCCACTACAACCAAAGGTCTGACACATACCTTAACTGCAACAAATGATAATACCGCAATCAACACAAAGGCAACAATACAAATCAAAGCAAAAATAATACGGCTCGCGTTTGCCTGTCTGTATATCTCACTCTCGCTGTCGCTTAGAACCACAGCCCACTTTCGGTCAGGCAGATATTTGTATACAGCGACGCATTTTACTCCGTCAGCATCGGTATACTCCATCTCGCCTATCAGGTTCGAAGGATTTGCATTAATTTTTTCCATGATATCCAGAAGCATCTGATTCTCAATGGGTGTTGCCATCAACGACTCATTCTCGTCAAAAATATGAGTCGAGGTAGCTGTATTGATCATATAGTTCTTCGCACTCTCCAAACCCTGCACGTTTAGTTTCTCCAGTATAGCAGCAAGACTTGTTGCGAACTGTCCGCCTCCCACATAACCAACTATGTTTCCGCCTTCATTATATACCGGCGCATACAGCGACAATATCAACTGCTTAGTGGCGGGAGATACGATAATACCGGTATTATATATGTCACCTGCAGCCGTCATGGCGTCCTGCAGCTGCTTTAACGGATCACCCTCTCTGGTACGTATTCCCACTGTTCCAGGGTTTGAGTGTGTCAAAACGTGAGTGTCCCACTCAGCTACATATATCCCCTCCCAGCCCCCAAGGCCTGCGTAGTAATCTTCCGTATAAGCCTGTGCCTGCTGCGTCAGCGTAGCATTCTCGGGATCCTGTAACAGCTGCTCAATAACAGGAGCCTTGGAAAAAGAAAGCAGCAGTTTCTCCGCCTGATCGACATACTGCTCAATGACTTCAGCTCTGGCATTCAGCGAGGTCTCCATGTTGTTCATTGCTGTGTTTTTCATTGCCACAGTCATATTTTTGCTCGCAATCAAAAAGAGAAACAGAATGGAAACTGCGGCGACTAATGAAACAACCGCCGTGATAACAGTGCTCATTTTTTGGTTCTTCATGGTACTCCTCCTTACTTAGTTCCCTTATAATATGTCCTCACTGATCCATTCGGATATAATTGCTGGTAAGAACAATCCATAATTTAGTTTGTAAGAAGTATAGCACAATTTGTGTAAAAAAGAAATATTTTTACAACATCTTAGCAAAATTTAAATAAAAATTCACAACAATTGACCATAAAGACCTAATTATGACTCTCTTCCGTAACGGCTACAGGCCTCACCCCACCGAACAATCCATTACTTATTCTGACGCATAACATCAATTGTCAGTGTCACGACGGCGACATACTCCATCATTACATACCCAGCTCATCATATAGCTTTACAAAAACCCTCTATCATATGCTCATTGTTTTCTGACGGCTTCTTCCGGGGATCGATCAGCTGCATTTCTGCCTGGGTTTCTTCTATGCCAATACACTTTTTCATCTTAGCAATGGCTTTATCTCCACCTCCTCCGCTTAAACAAACATAGAATCCCAGCTTCTTTTCCTTGAGTTCGTCTTTATGATCAGTGAGAAATGTCCGTATGGGAGGTGCACAGTTGCTGGCCCACACAGGAGTACCGATGATGACCTTGTCATACTGGGCCGCATCGAAATCGTAGGGCATCAGCTTCGGAGTCTCTCCCATCACAGCGCTCTTTCCACCCCAAAAGAATTTCTTTGCACCTGAATCAGGATATGCTTTCTCAGGAAGTATTTCGATCTTGTCAACCTCCACACTGCCCTTCAGGTAATCCGAAATTTTTTCAGCAACATATCCCGTGTTCCCACTCATGGAATAGTAAACGATTGCAACTCTCATTTTATTTTGTCTCCTTCTTTATTCTAGATGCATTATATAGTAACATGCATCAAAAGTTTCACTTTCGTCGAACTTGGAATACTGTCCATAGCGATCAAACACAAAACCGCATTTTATAAGCACCTTACCCGATGCAAAGTGTACGGCATATACCTATTTACAATCGGATCCCCCACCCACTCAAAAACATCTGCAGCATCATCCACACAATCATTTCTTCGTTAACAAACTGACACTCTCTATCCCTTCTGTAAAAGGAAACATGTCCACCGCCACGGACCTCTCCACACGATACCCCTGCCCAGTCAAAATCTTCAAATCCCGTACCAACGTTTCAGGATTGCAGGAAATATACACGATCCTCCCCGGACGAATCCTCACTGCCGCATCTAGAAACTCCTGGCTGCTGCCGCTCCTGGGCGGATCCATAAACAGCACATCCAGCTTCTCCCCCTGTTCCGCCATCTGCAGCAGCAGTCTACCTGCATCATTTTGATAGAACTCAATATTCTTCACCTGGTTCTGCTTCGCATTCATCCTGGCATCCCGCACCGCATCGCCATTCAACTCCACCCCAATGACCCTACCTGCATATTCGCTGGCAATCAGTCCTATGGTTCCCGTACCGCAATAAGCGTCCAGCACTGTCTCTTTCCCGGTCAAAGCCGCATATTCCATAGCTTTCCCGTATAGCTTTTCCGTCTGCACCGGATTTACCTGATAAAAGGATTTCGGTGAAATCCTAAAAACCTTACCGCAGAGCCTGTCCTCAATATAACCCTTTCCGTAGACCACCTGCTCCCGCTCTCCCAGCACCATACTGGTATTCCGGTCGTTCACATTTATGACAATAGAGGTAATCTCCGGATGCAGCTTCAAAAGAGCCTTCACAAAATTGTTCTTAGAAGGCAATATAGGTGAAGACAACACCAACACTACCAGAATCTGCCCCGTAGCATGTCCCACTCTCACCAGCACATGCCGAAGCAGCCCATACCCCGTATCCTCATTATAAGGCCGAATCTTAAAAGATTTAAGAAGCCCCCTGACTGACACCACAATCGCATCCGCCTTCTCATTCTCAATCAGACAACTGTCCACCGATACAATCCGGTGGCTCCTCTCCTCATAAATACCCGATATGGCATTATGCTTCCTGTCCTCCCCAAAAGCAGCGTGCACCTTGCACCGATAATGCTCCGGCTCCTCCATCCCAATTATACCTTCCGTCTTACAAAAAGGCTCCATCATCTTTCTAAAACGCACCGCCTTCGACTGCAGCTGTTCCCCATAAGGCCTGTTGATCCACTGACACCCTCCGCACTTGGAAGAGACAGGACAGACCTTTTTATTCCCTTGCTTTTCCGCCATACTTTTCCTTCTCCTCAAACTCTTCCCTCAACAACCCATACAAATACAGATCTGCCCACTCCCCCCGGACATTCCTGGTCTGCTTCCTCTGAATCCCCTCCAACTGCATTCCCAGCTTTTTCATCAGCCCTGCAGACTTGACAGGATCAATAGTCTCCGCAAATATCTTTTGTAGCTCCATATGCTTAAAGGCATAAACAATCAGTGCTTGACATGCTTCATAAGCATACCCCATTCTCCAAAAACTTCTGTGAAAGACCCAGGCTATCTCATAAACCTCTCGCTGACCACAGCTCTTAAAAAGCACATAACCAATCACCTTCCCGGACTCTTTATGTTCAACCGCCAAAGCATTCTTTCCCTCAATACAGAATTCTTTCAGAAATTCCTCCGTCCTATCTCTTTCATAAGGAGGCTCCAAATACTCCATGACCTGTTCATCACCCAGAATCTCCTGCAGATCATCAACATCCTCCAGATGAAACCCTCTTAAAACCGTACGTGCCGTCTCAATATTCATAACACATCATCTTCCCCTTTGTTACATCTACACATTTGTTGTATTTCCTCCATAAACATGCGCCATACAGGGGCAGGGCGCTCCAGGGGGCCGTGGAACGCTCACGGAGAGCCGCAGGGCTTTCTTACAGGCCAGTTACCCAACAGGGTGGCGCACACACGATGTGTGCGCCAGCGAAAGCGGAGGCACGGATGCCGACTCTTTCGCGACCCGTCCCTCGTCCCAATCTTCCCCCGGCCTGTTAGAAAACTGCGGCTCGCAGTGCGCGTTCCCCGGATCCCTGGGGCGCCCTGCCCCGTCACTGGCACAAAACCCACATACACAAAGAAGCACCGATGATTACCACATCAGTGCTTCCCTCTGCGTCGGAGTGGCGGGATTCGAACTCGCGACCTCCGCCTCCCTAAGACGGCGCTC